>NZ_DAINNK010000072.1:0-25302 GCF_036735925.1 Povalibacter sp. | reverse complement strand
CCCCGCTTCGCGGAGGAGGGAGCGAAGAATACGGAGCAGCTGGAAGATGCGTCCCTCCCTCCGCTTGCGGGGGGAGGACAGGAGGGGGGCGGCGCCTACGAATGGCTCACACAGACCCTGCACCTCTCCGACGCCGCCGCCTCGCAACTCACCGACTATCTCGCCGCCGCTCGCGCCGCGCTCGGCCATCTGCCGACGCGCCAGCGCATCGTCTTCGAACGCTTCTTCGACGAAGCCGGCGGCATGCAGCTGGTGATTCATTCGCCGTTCGGCAACCGCATCAATCGCGCCTGGGGACTCGCGCTGCGCAAGCGCTTCTGTCGCAGCTTCAACTTCGAACTGCAGGCGGCGGCGACGGAGGACACGATCATCCTGTCGCTCACCACGGCGCACAGCTTCGAGCTGATCGACGTCGCGCGTTACTTGCATCCGAACACCGCGCGCCACCTGCTGATCCAGGCGCTGCTCGACGCACCCATGTTCACCACGCGCTGGCGCTGGGACGCGTCGATCGCGCTCGCCCTGCCGCGCTTCCGCGGCGGCAAGAAGGTACCGCCGGCGCTGGCGCGCATGAATGCGGAGGATCTGCTCGCGTCCGTCTTCCCGGATCAGGTGGCCTGCGGCGAGAACATCGTCGGCGAGATCGAGGTACCGGATCATCCGCTGGTGCAGCAGACCGTGCGCGACTGTCTCGAAGACGCGATGGACATCGACGGCTTCGAACAGCTGCTGCACGGCTTGTACAGCGGCGAGATCGAAGTCGACGCGCGCGATCTGACCGAGCCCTCGCCGCTCGCACTCGAAGTGTTGTCGGCACGGCCGTATGCGTATCTCGACGATGCGCCGCTGGAGGAACGCCGCACGCAGGCCGTGATGAGCCGCCGCTGGCTGGATCCGGATTCGGCCGCCGACATCGGCAAGCTCGATCCGGACGCCATCGCGCGCGTACGCGAGGAAGCGTGGCCGGATGCGGGATCGGCGGATGAGTTGCACGACGCGCTGGCGTGGCTGACGTTCATGACGGAAGACGAGGCGAGCGGCAATCCAATGTGGCCCGGATTGTTGCAGCAGTTGATCACGCAACGAAGAGTCGCGCGACTGCCACGCGCGGGCGCCCCCTCCCTGGCCCTCCCCCGCTTCGCGGAGGAGGGAACACTCCTTCCTCCGCTTGCGGGGGAAGGTCGGGATGGGGGCTCTCTCCTAGTCGCCGTCGAGCGCCTGCCGCTGTTCGACGCCGCACTCGGCGGACTCGATGCCGAGCTTCGCGCAGCGATCCCGCCGGCGTACGCAAAGTCGTGGACGAAGGAAGATGCGCTGATCGAGATCGTCCGCGGCCGGCTCGAAGGACTCGGTCCGACGACGGCTGCGCAGATCGGTGCATCGCTTGGTATCGCAACGAAAGACATCGATACGGCACTGCTGGCGCTGGAAGCCGAAGGTACCGCGATGCGCGGACAGTTCGAATCCGTCTCCGGCCAGCCGCCAGTCGCCAGCAGCCAGCCGCCGCACGACTCCATCGTGCAGTGGTGCGACCGCCGCCTGCTCGCGCGCATCCATCGCTACACCGTCAAGCGTCTGCGCGCCGAGATCGAGCCGGTACAGGCGCGCGACTATTTGCGCTTCCTGTTCGACTGGCAGCGCGTCACGCTCGCGACGCGCATGCAGGGGCCGGACGCCGTGCCCGCAGTGCTCGCGCAACTCGAAGGCTTCGAAGGCGCGGCGAGCGCCTGGGAAACGGAAATCCTGCCGGCGCGCATCGCCGAATACGAACCGGCGTGGCTGGATGAACAGTGCCTCGCCGGACGCATCGTGTGGGCGCGACTGTCACGGCGCAGCGGCGATGCCGAACGCGGCGCGGCGCCGGTTCGCTCGACACCGATCGCGCTGCTGTCGCGTCGCAACGTGCGCATCTGGTCGACGTTCTCCATGCCCGATGAGCCAGCGCAGCTCACGGCGAAAGCACAGCAGGTCGCGGAGTTCATCCGTGCCAACGGCGCTTCCTTCTTCGACGAGATCGTCGAAGGCGCCGGCCTGCTCACCACGCAGGTCGAAGAAGGCCTGGCAGAACTCGTCGCACTCGGTCTGGTGAACTCCGACAGCTTCGGCGGCCTGCGCGCGCTGCTGATTCCCGCCGACCGCCGCCGCCCGAGCGCGCGCGATGCGCGACGTAAACGACGCATCGCGATCTTCGGCATGCAGGATGCGGGGCGGTGGACGATGGTGAGGAAGGGCGACTGGCGACTGGCGGCTGGCCACTGGCCAGATCCGGAGGCCGGACGTTCCGGCCAGCCGCCAGCCGCCAGCGGCCAGCAGCCCGCATCGGCCTCCGCAGATGCAATCGAACACATCTGCCGCACCCTCCTGCGTCGCTGGGGCGTCGTGTTCTGGAAACTGCTGCAGCGCGAATCCGACTGGCTGCCGCCGTGGCGTCAGCTGCTGACGTGTCTGCGTCGTCTCGAAGCGCGCGGCGAAATCCGCGGCGGACGATTCGTGGCCGGCTTCTCCGGCGAACAGTTCGCCCTGCCCGAGGCCATCGGCCTGCTGCGCGATGCGCGCCGCAAACCGGAGAACAGGGAGTTCGTGTCGCTGTCGGCTGCCGATCCGCTCAACCTGATCGGCATCGTCACGCCGGGCAATCGCCTGCCCTCGCTGACCGGCAATCGCGTGCTGTATCGCGACGGCCTGCCGCTGGCGCTGCTGGCGGGCGGCGAAGTGAAGTTCCTCGAAGAGCTCGACAAGGCGGAACAGTGGCAGGCGCAGAATGCGCTGCAGCGCCGGCAGGTGCCGGCACTGCTCGGCGATCTCGCCTGAGATTTCTTACTGTAGGTCAGGCTTGTAGGTCAGGCTTGTAGGTCAGGCTTTAGCCTGACTCCTTAGAAAGAAGGCCGGCTGAAGCCGGCCCCACAGGGAGGAAGAATTCAGATCACGCCGGTCAGTTTCTTCTCTTCCTGCTCCACCGGCTCGTCGCGATCGTATTCGGGCTGCAACGAATCGGGATCGACCGGCGCCTTCTCCTGCCGGTGCTCGCGCCGCACGTCGTTCGCGTTGCGCTGGCCGATGGTGCCGAGCCCGTTCATGCGCGTGTTCACGCGGCTCGGACTGCCGGTATAGAAGATGGCGCCGACGCCGTTCATGGTCGCGTCCAGCGCTTCGGTCGGGTGCACGACAATGCTGCCGACGCCGGCGACCGTCACGTCGGCGTCGCGGGTGACGAGATCGCCGAGATCGGCATGGCCGGCGCCGGCCATCAGGATCTTCAGTTCGTCGAGCCGGCCAGCCGCGACCAGATTGGTCGCGCCTTCCAGACGGATACGCACATCGCCGCCGTCGAAACCGGTGACGCGCACGTCGTTGCCGCCCTGCACTTCCAGTTTTTCCAGCGACGGCACGCCGACGCGCACGATCGGGCGCGGACTGGTGCCGATGGCGACCCAGTCCTTGCGACGCACCTTGATCTGCAGCGTGTCGCCATGCACTTCGGTCTGCAGCCGCTCCAGGAACGGATCGCGGCCTTCGACTTGCAGCGACGCAGGCACGCCGACCGTGATGTGCAGGCGCGTGGCGCCGTCGATGTCGATCGAATCGAACTCGCCGACCTGACGCGTCTCGGTGCGCACCGGGCCGGTGGTCAGGGGGCCGTCGCCGCAGGCGGCGAGCAGCGAAAGCGCAGCGCTCGCCAGGACGACGCGGGCGATGAAGGCAGTCATGACGGTGTCGGCTCCAGCGTAGTGGACGCGATCATGGGCGCCGCCGCCGCGGCGTTGAAGTCTTCACCGGCGAACGACCGCGGATTGCCGGCGGAGCTACTGCCGCCGGTAGACAAGCGTGTACGTCAGGGGTGCTGACAGCTGCGGACTGGTGATCGTCACCGCCAGCGTCAGTGCCCCGTCGGGCGCGAGGCTGAACTCATTGACCCGCTGTCCATCCTCCGCCTGGAAGGTCTGCTGCAGCTGCGCGCCCTGCGCGTGCGCGCTGACATCGAACTGCTCGCCGTCGTCGCGCGTCCATTTCACGGTGCTGCCGTCCGCGGGCATCACGATGGGCTTGCCCTTGTCGTAGCGCACCGTGATCCGCGTACCGTCATTGCCGATCTCGATGCGCTGGTACAGCGGGTTGGTCGACTTCAGCCGGCTCTTCGCAACGGCGCGCACCAGGAAGTTCATCTTCGCGGTTGCGCTGTCGATGGCCTTGTCGATCGCTTCCTTCGGGGTGCCGGCGCTGACGAATGTTCCCTGCAGCGCCGGTTCCTGGGCGATGGCGTCGGCACAGGCAAACGCCAGTACCAGCACGGCAATGCGGCTGAGAGGGGACATGGGGAACTCCTGCGGCCGGAGCGTGAGCCTCGCGCGCGGATGGGACCAGCCGTGAAAAGCGCAATGCAGGCGATGCCTGACCGGGCCATCCCGCGGCTCCTGACAGAATGCAGCAGGGCACGGAGGCATTGACGGGTTTTGTGACACGGATCACACGACTGTGTGATGGTGTTCAGGATTGCCGCAGTCGCAGCGCGGTAAGTTAACGCTGCAGAATCGCATCGCAGCCCCCGCCTGAATGCCCGACATCCCCTCCAGCACCGTCGATCCCGCCGCTGCGGCGCATGCGCCGCAGGCGAAGCCTCGCCGCATGTGGCCCGGACGGCTGGTGACGCGGATATTTCCGTCGCTGGCGTTCGAAAAGAACCTCGAACGTCAGTTCCGGCAGTGGTACGCGGAACACGTACGCACCCGCATCCGCAATCTGACCTGGATTCCGATCGTGGCGATGCTGCTGGCGATGTTCGCCGGCGGCCCGTTCGCCGATCTGCGCACGGCCGTCTTCGGCAACGATCCCCCGGCCCCGTTCGATTTCGTCCGCTTCGGCCTGATCCTGCCGAGCTGCGCGCTGCTGCTCGCAACGACGTACACGAGTCTGTATGCGCGCTGGTACGCGCTGTCGGCGCAGATCGTGCTGCCATTGCAGGCCGTCAGCCTGACGGTGCTCGACGTGCTAATGAATGCCCAGGGCTACTCGCTGAATGCGCTGCTGCTGCTGCTCGCGCTCGGTCCGTTCTTCCTGCTCGGCATGTCGCAGACGCAGGTCCTGCGCACGGTGTGCCTCATCCTCGCGATCTATGGCGTCGGCGGCTACGTCGGCGGCCTCGACGGCGGCCAGCGTTTCTTCGACCTGGCGGTGATGGTTTTCGCCGCGGGCATCGGCGCCGCGCTGCACTATTCGCTGCAGAAATCGCTGCGCCACAACTATCTGTCGACCCAGATCATGAGCGAGTCGCTCAATCGCGATGCGCTCACCGGCATCCACAACCGGCGCATGTTCGACGAACACGCGGCACGCATGTGGCAGCAGGCCGCACGCACCGGCGCGCCGGTGGCGCTGCTCATGATCGACATCGATCACTTCAAGGCCTTCAACGACTACGGCGGTCACCAGGCCGGCGATGCCTGTCTCGTGAAAGTGGCCGCGGCGCTGAGTCGCGCCGCCCGCCGCCCGCTGGACCTGACCGCACGCTACGGCGGCGAGGAATTCGCCGTGCTGCTGTACGACACGCGCCGCGACAGCGTCGAAGAACTGTGCCGCGAACTGCACGCCGCGCTCGCCGCGCTCGCGATCGAACATCCCGCCTTCACCGACGGCCAGCGCGTCACCTTCAGCATCGGCGCCGCGTGCGTCGAACCGCGCCCGGAACGACGCGTCGAAGGACTGATCCAGCTCGCCGACGAGGCGCTCTACGCCGCGAAGGAACGCGGCCGCAACCGCACCGTCGTGATGGATCGCGAATACGAAACGCTGCGCACCGGCGTTTTCCGGGTGAAGCGGCGCCGAGAGAGTGTGGCGGCATAGTCGAGAAGTAGGATTTCACACGGAGAGCACGGAGAACACGGAGTTCGAGGCAAAGAAGCCGGAAGGAATTTCCACGGGGGAAGAAATGGGAACACGGGGAGCACGGGGATAAGAATTTTCTGTCCGAACCCCGTGTCCCCCGTGTTCCCATTTCTTTCCCCGTGGAAATTCTTCTTCTCCGATCTCTGTGCTCTCTGTGATCTCCGTGTGAAATCTCTCTCCTCTGTATGAGAAACTGCGCGGCATCCCCGCTTCACATGGATGCCCGCATGACGGCTGCCGACGCTCTGTCTTCCCGCTCCACCGACATCGTGACGTTGCAGGCGCACATCCTGCAGCAGCAGGCGCGACATCCCGAGGCCACCGGCCAGTTCTCCTGGATCCTGTCGGCGCTGTCCATCTCGGCGAAAATGATTTCCTCGCACGTGCGACGCGCGCGGCTCGACGACGTGCTCGGCACGGTGGGCAATCAGAACGTGCAGGGCGAGCAGCAGCAGAAGCTGGATGTCATCGCCAATGAAATCCTGCTGCGTACGCTCGGCGGGCGCGAAGGCGTGTCGATCGTCGCCTCGGAAGAAAACGAAGAGCCGGTGATACTGCGCGAGGACGACTCCGCCGAGCGCAAGTACTGCGTCATGTTCGATCCGCTCGACGGCTCGTCGAACCTCGACATCTGCGGTTCGGTCGGCACGATCTTCAGCATCCTGCGCAAGGACCGCCGCCTGCGCGAACCGAAGGAGTCGCTGCTGCAGCCCGGCGCGCAGCAGGTGGCCGCGGGCTACGTGCTCTACGGATCGTCGACGGTGTTCGTGCTGACCATCGGCCTGGGCGTCGACATGTTCGTGCTCGATCCCGCCTACGGCGCGTTCATCCGCGTCGCGCAGGGACTGAAGATGCCGGCGAAGAACAAGTGCTACTCGGTGAACGAAGGCAATCGCCTGAGTTTCCCGGAGGGTTACCGGAACTACCTCACCTGGGCGCAAGAACAGGGTTATTCGAGCCGGTATGTCGGCGCGATGGTGGCCGACGTGCATCGCATCCTGCTGCAGGGCGGCGTCTTCATGTATCCGCCGACGAAGAAAGCGCCCAAGGGCAAGCTGCGCCTGATGTACGAAGCCAATCCCATGGCGATGCTGATCGAACAGGCCGGCGGCAAGGCGCTCGCCGGCCCCGGCCAGCGCATCCTCGATATCCAGCCGACCGACATCCATCAGCGCGTGCCGGTGGTGCTGGGGAGCAGCGAGGAAGTGGAGAGGGTGATCGGGAAGCTGGGCTGAGGACGCCTCGCTCCGGCCAGTCGGCCAGCAGACCCGTTGGCCAGTCGGCCGCCTCCCCGTTGTATCCTTCCCCGCCCGCTCTCCAACCAACGGAATGCCCGTGCTCACGGCCGACAAAGTCCTCGTCACGATCGGAACGCCCTGCTCGATGTCCGCGGTCGGCGGCACGGAGAGCTATCTCGCGCGGGTCGGCGGCAAGCCCGAGTTCATCGCCTACGCGGCGTTCGATGCCGGGTTGATCGACATCGAGAATCCCGCGTCGGCCTCGCCGACGTTCCGCTGGAATCAGGGCGAGGACGCCGGACAGCCGGCGACGCTGCAGCAGATCGAACAGCTCTGCGGCGAGCGGCTGCGGGCCAATCTCGGCATCCGCTACATCGAGGAACTGACCGCACTCGGTTCCGCCGCCGTCACCGACATCGCGGCGAGCCTGCCGCACGACATCGGCAGCGGCGGGTTGCGTCGCCAGGCCGGCCTCGGCTATCGCGAAGTGCGCGACTCCGCGCTCAAGGACATGTACGGATTGTTCGACGACGATCCGCGACTCGGGCCGTCGCTGCAATCGCAGCTCTTCCTCTATGCCGGTCTCGGTGCGCTCGCGGCCCTGCCGGCGCCGCTCGCCGAACTGCTGCCGGACCCTTACGATTTCCGCATCGCCGCGGCGACTGCGTTTCAGGGCCTGGATTCCCTGGCGCAGCTGCGTGCCGCGCGCGTGCTCGATGTGCAGACGGACAAGCTGCGCGACAAGTTCGCCGCGCGGCTTGCGAACTCGCTCTCTTCGCACGGGCCGGCGCTGATCGCGACGATGCTGGCGCCGTCGTATCCGCTGAGCAAATCGTTGAAGAATCCCGCGTTGCTCGATTCGCTGCGCGGACCGGAAGGTTTCACGCGCGTGCCGCAGACGCCGCTGAATGCGGTCGGCGCCTGCGCGTCGAGTTCCATCGCGCTGGCCGACATCGCGCCGCAGCTGCTGCTCGACTATCCCGGTTTCCATCGTCCGCGACTCGCGCTGTGGACGGCTGCCGATGCCGCGACCCGGCCGGACTGGCAGATCCTCGACGCCTTCGGTTCCGGCGCGCTCATGACGCACGGCAAGCTCGATGCGCTGAATCAGACGCGCGCTGCCGCGGAACGGCGCGGCGTCGCCGACTGCCTGGCGCCGTTCGATGTCGATGCCAACGGCACCGTCGTCGGCGAAGGCGGATCGGGCGTGCTGATCACGACGCTCGACTTCGCGCTGCGCAACTTCCTCGACATCACCTCGATCATCGTCGGCTGGGGCCAGAGCGGCGAGGCCGGAGGCAAGGCGCACTTCGCCGGCGTCGGTTTCGGCGGCGAGAACGCGATCCTGCATGCCTTCGAAATCGCGTGGCGCGCCCACGGCTACGGCGTCGCCGATTTCCAGTACCTCGTCGCCCACGCGACCGGCACGCGCACGAATTCCAAGACCGATCTCACCACCGCCGCCAACGCGCGCCTCACTGCAGCCGCACGGCAGGGCATCCAGGGGGCGCTGCCGCCGATGAAAGTCGGCACGCCGAAGGCCGTCGGCGACGGCCACACGATGGGTGAAACGGGACTCAAGAGCGCCGCCCAGGCGATCCAGTACCTGCTCGGCGAACAGGCCGTCGGCGTACCGACGCTGCGGCATCTCGATCCGGATCTCAGCGACGTGGCGCAATCCTTCACGCTGCAGGCCGCACCGCTGGCCGGCGACCGCGATGGCGGCG
Organism: Povalibacter sp.; assembly: GCF_036735925.1. Taxonomy (NCBI): domain Bacteria; kingdom Pseudomonadati; phylum Pseudomonadota; class Gammaproteobacteria; order Steroidobacterales; family Steroidobacteraceae; genus Povalibacter; species Povalibacter sp. The sequence continues at coordinate 16,457 of NZ_DAINNK010000072.1, read as the reverse complement.
CGCTGTGCGCGACGCAGGGATTCGGCGGCTACAACGGCGCGATCGCATTGCGCGGCGCCAACGCCGACGCCTTCAGGCGTTACTCGCCGGACCGGAATGTGCTGGCCGCCTACCTGGAACGCTGGCCGGAACTGCGCGCGGAACGCGTGTTGCGCGAGCGTGCCGCGCGGCTCCAGCGCGGCAGCGCGCTGGAGCTGGCGGCGAGACATCGGTGGAAGGGGATGGAGTGAGACGCTGGTCCTCCGCGGCGCTTACTTGTGGGGCCGGCTTCAGCCGGCCTGAATCGAAGAGTCAGGCTGAAGCCTGACCTACAGGAAGAAGCCGGCTCGGAAAGGGTCAGTCCTTCTTCCCCGTAAACGTCCCATCGCCGAAATCGCCGAGCGACACCTTGCCCTTCATGGTGTCGCCATCGACCGTGCCGCTGTAGACCACGGTCACCGACTGGCCCTGCCCTTCCACCGTGTACTTGAGCGTCACTTCGTTGCCGCTCACCGTGCCGGTGACGGCGGCTTCGCCGAGCTGTCCCTTGTAGTGTCCGGTCACGTTCGTGCCTTCCTGCTTCAGGCTGAAGTGCGGGCTGCCCGTACCGGCCGGCGTCTCGACCGACATCGTCCACTCGCCGGTGACGTTGGCATCGGCGGCGAGTGCGACCGTTCCGACCAGGGCGAACGCGGCAGCGGCGGCAACGAACAGTCTGCGTACGGAATTCATGACTCTCTCCGGTGTGGAATGCGTGGATTCGAGAACAAAGCCGTTCTGAGGGCGGCTTGTAGTGCATCATGCCGCCTGACATTCCGACTGCGAAGAGGGGCCACGAAAGTTCACGGCGTGCCCGCGCCTCTTTCCGCTCTGCGGTCCGAAAGAACTATGCAACAATGCCCGCACTGCACCGCGCCGATATCTGACCGATGAAGAATGAGCTGAGGCAGTTTTCCCCGCGAACCTTCTGGGTAGTCACGCTGATCGCAGCCGCCGTGCTGTGCGGCATCGTTGCGATTCCGCAGATGCTCTCGCAGCGCGCGCGCCTGGAAGTGCTGCGTTCGCATGTCGGCGAAGTGGCGCAGCTCGCGGCCAGCGTGGTCGACGGCGACCTGCACCGGCAGTTGCTGGAGCCGGCCAACTACACGCCCGAACTCTATGCACGTACCGTGCGGCCGCTGGTGAAGTTCCATTCGGCCGATCCCGACATCTTCTATGTCTACACGATGGTCGAGCGCGAGGGAAAAACCTTCTTCGTCGTCGACACGGCCGCCTCCGACGACCTCGTCACGAAGCGCACGCTGCGCGCCTCTGCGTACATGGAGCCGTTCGAAACGATCGACAAGGAACCCGATGCCGACTGGCTGCAGCGCATCGCCGCCGGGCAGACCTATGTCTATCCGAAGTTCCTGCGCGACGAATACGGAAATTTCCTCTCGGGACACGCGCCCATCTACGACAGCCAGGGCCGCTACAGCGGCTTCGTCGGCGTCGACTTCGATCTGCAGTACCACCTCGCACGCGAAGCCCGTTTCCAGGTCATCACCATCGGCACGATCTGCGTGGCGCTCGCCGCCGCGCTCCTCATCGGCTACCTCGCCGCCCGTTACGACCAGCAGATCCATTACCGGCTGGACCAGCAGTACCAGATCTCGATGCGCGACGAGCTGACGCAACTGCTCAACCGGCGCGGCGCCCTGTCCTCCGTCGAACGGGCGCTCGCCACCGGTGCGTCGAGTTACGCCGCCATCGTGGTCGATCTCGATGGGCTGAAAACCATCAACGACAATCACGGCCACGTCGCCGGCGACGACTTTCTCGTCCGCGTCGCCAACGCGATCAAGGCCAGCGTGCGCGACGCGGACGTCTGTGCACGCCTCGGAGGCGACGAGTTCCTGGTGTTCGCCGCCGGCTGCGATCTGGATGCGGCGACAGAAATCGCGCGGCGCGTGCTCGCGCGAGTGGGCACACCGGAATCAGCCGGCGCGCCCGGCGCCTACGGCGTGTCCATCGGCATCTGCGTCGCCTCGCCGCCCGACGTCAGCTTCGAATCAATGTATCGCTGCGCCGACAAGGCGCTCTACCGCGCCAAGTCCACCGGCCGCAACCGCTTCGTGATCCACGATCCGCTCGATGCGCCGGCGTGAGAGAGCCAAGAAGGTTTCACACAGAGTTCAAGGCAAAGAAGAAGACATTTTCCACGGGGAACACGGGGAACACGGGGTCGGAACAGAAAAGATCTTTTTCTTGTCCCCGTGTTCCCCGTGCCCCCCGTGGAAATTTCTTCTTCCTCCGAACTCTGTGATCTTCTCTGTGTGAAATCTCTTCTTCACACCCCCCATCGCTCGCGACACAGCGCGAGGAAGCGCGCGCCGGCCTGCGACATGGGCTGGTGCTTGAGATAGTAGACGCCGACTTGGCGGTCGATGCGGGAGAACGGCAGGCCTTCGATGGGCACGAGGTTCGCGGGCAGGTGGGTCACCAGGTCCGACACATAAGTGACGCCCTTGCCTTCGGCCACCAGCGCCAGGCGCAGATCCATGTGGCTGACTTCCCACACCGACGCGAAGGCATTTCGCAGGCGGTCGCCGCTCGGGCGGCGCGCGAGATCGTCGAGGTAGGACGTGACGAGCGGCAGCGTGCGCAGGATGCCCTGCGGATCGCGGCGCAGCGCATCGCGGCTCGGATGATCGGCGGCGATCAGCAGGCGGCGCGTTTCGGAAAAGCAGGCGTGGATCGCGAAGTAGTCGGGCATCGAATGCTGCAGCGGCCCGAAGCCCAGCTCCCAGCGGCCTTCGGACACGCCGTAGACGATCTCGCGGCTCGGCGCGACGACGACCTTGAAGCGGGTCAGCGGATTGCGTTCCGAGAAATCCTTGAGCAGCGCGACGCCGAAGCGCGCATTCGCCGCCGGCGACATCGCGAGCGACAGCGTCGAGCGCGCGCCCGACCTGATCTGCGCGATGTCGGCGAGCGTTTCGCGCTCCTCGTTCATCATGGTCTCGGCGAAGCGCAGCAGGCGGATGCCTGCCTCGGTCAGTTGCGGCGGATTGCCCCGCCGCAGCAGCACGGTGCCGAGGCGGTGTTCGAGATTCGCGATCGCCTGACTGACCGCCGACTGGGAAATGTCGAGCCGCTCGGCGGCGCGGCTGAAGCCGCCGGCTTCGATGACGGCGTGAAAACAGCGGATTTCATTGCGCTCGATCTGCATGGGGCGATTGTCGCCCGGATCGGCAGCGATGCAAGGGCCGCGCGACGGCGCGGCAGGCATCAGGCAACGCGGGCGAGCGGTGTCTCCACGGCGGCCGCGGGACGCGCACGGAATGCGGCCTCGCGACGCTCGACTTCGAACACGGCAATCGCGCGGATCAGCCCGGCGCCCTGCTCACGCAGCTGTTCGGACGAATGCGCCATCGATTCCACCAGCGTGGAATTCTGTCGGGTGATCGACTCGATCTGCGAGACGGCCTGGTTCACCTGGTCGATGCCGCTGCTCTGCTGCTGCGCCGAGCGATGGAAATCCTTCACGATGTCCGTCACCTGCTGCACGCTCCGGACGACTTCGGTCATGGTCGCGCCGGCCTGATCGACGAGCGAACTGCCGACGCTGACGTTGCGGACCGAGGTCTCGATCAGCGTCTTGATTTCGCGCGCCGCGGTGGCGCTGCGCTGCGCGAGGCTGCGCACTTCGGACGCGACCACGGCGAAGCCGCGACCCTGATCGCCGGCGCGCGCCGCCTCGACCGCGGCGTTCAATGCGAGCAGGTTGGTCTGGAAGGCGATCTCGTCGATCACGCCGATGATGTCGGCGATCCGCGATGACGAACGGTTGATCTCGCCCATGGTATCGACGACCTGCGAGACGACTTCGCCGCCGCGCGCCGCGACTTTCACCGCGGACTCGACCAGGCCGTTGGCGTGTCGTGCCTGGTCTTCATTGTTGCGCACGATGTCGGTGAGCTGGCTCAGCGCATCCGTCGTCTGCGTCAGCGCGGAAGCCTGCGCCTGCGTGCGCGACGACAGTTCGTCGCTGCCGGTGGCCATGCCGTTCGCGGCTTCGGCCACGGTGTCCGTGCCGGAGCGGATCGAATCGATGACGTGGCGCAGGCGGCCGACGATATCGCTGAACGCGCGTCCCGCGACGCTGCTCGTATGCGACTGCACCGACAGATCCACCTTGCCGCTCTCGGCACGCATCGCCCGCAGGATGTTGAGCAGTTCCGCGGCCTGCAGCGCTTCGCGGCGCAGCACGATCGCGAGGTACGACAGCACGGCCGTTTCGACGACGACATAGGCCGCATGCGTGAACACGATGCCGAGCCCCGGCGTCGTGAAGCAGTTGAGCCCGAAGCCCATCTGCTGCAGGTAGTTGAACGACAGGTGATGGACCGCAGCCACCGCGGCGCCCATGACGATGGGCCGCCAGTCGCAATAGCACAGCAGGAAGGCCAGCAGCACGAAGATGCCGAAGTGCAGCTCGGTCATGCCGAGCGATTGATGAATGTGCAGTGCGCAGAACACCATCAGCGAAGCAGCGACCGTCAGGCGCGTCGCGAGCGACCCCGGCCAGGCATAGGCCAGGAATGACGGAATCACGGCCGCCGGAATGGCGACCAGCAGCGCCGCGCCCCAGGTGCCGTGCCAGGGCGCCAGGGCAAACGACAGGGCGGCAAGCGCCCAGATCACACCGATCAGCAGACGATCGGCGCGGACATGGGTCGAATGGAGGGGATCGAGGGGCATGTCGACGAATGAGCGACGGGGATGTCCGTCTTCTTCCTGCTGTATCGGCAGCACCCTCACGGGGATTGAGCGACGGGTTTCACGGTTTGCGCAGCTGCCGCGCCGATCACTGTCATTAATGACCGGATCAGCGAAAGCGATGGCATCGCTCCACCTGATAGCCGCATCGCGCCCACGGCGTCGCGCCGGCCGCGTCGCCGGGCTACTGTCGTCGCAGGTTCTCAACGGCGGAGCGGGTCATGACTACGGCAGCGACGGAAGTCCACAAGGGTCTGGAAGGCGTCGTCGTCGACACGACCTCGACCTCGCTCGTGGATGGCACGGCGGGCGCGCTGTACTACCGCGGCTATCCCATCGAAACGCTGGTGAACCATCGGTTCGCCGAAGTCATGCACCTGATCGTGTTCGGCGAACTGCCGTCGGCGCGCCGGCTCGCGGAAGTCGAGGACTACCTGTGGCATGCAGGACACCTGCCGGCGGAGCTGGCCGCGACGCTGCATCTGATGGCGCGCAACGGCGCGCATCCGATGGCGACGCTGCAGGCGATCACGCCGCTGCTGGCGCAGGAGCCGCCGTTGCAGCGGCTCGGCCGCACTGACGCGGAAGAGGAAGGACTCGTCATCGCCGCGCGTCTGCCGGCGGCCATCGCGCTGATCCATTCGGCGCTGGAGGATCACGCGGCCTATCCGTATCCGGCCTCGCGCCGTTACGGTGAACGCTATCTGCAGCTGCTGACCGGGCACGCGCCATCGGCCGAGGCGGTCGATGCCTTCGAAACGCTGCAGATCCTGCAGCTCGATCACGGATTCAATGCGAGCACGTTCACCGCGCGCGTCGTGACGTCGACGCTCGCGCCGCCCGCCTCGGCGCTGTCGGCAGCGATGGGCGCGCTGTACGGGCCGTTGCACGGCGCCGCCGACCAGGGCGCACTGGAAATGGCGATCGAAGTCGGCGAACCGCAGCATGCGAAGGCCTTCGTCGCCGGGTGCCTGGCGAGCGGCCGCAAGGTGCTGGGCATGGGTCATCGCGAGTACCGCGTCGTCGACCCGCGCGCGAAGGTGCTGAAGACGCTCGCCGAGCGCAGCGCCGTCGAGTTCCCGCATCGCCGCCTGCTCAACACGCTGAGCGCCGTCGAGGCTGCGTTCGTCGACCAGACCAGCAGCAAGAAGCGCCCGCTGCGCGCCAACATGGAGTTCTACAAGGGCGTGCTGTGCCTGTCGCTCGGCATCGCGAAGGAATACTTCACCGCCACCTTCGCCGCCTCGCGCGCGTTCGGCTGGCTGGCGCACATCGTCGAACAGCTCGCGGACAACCGCATCATCCGGCCGGCGGCGCTGTATGTCGGGCCGGGGCCGCGGGTGCCGGAGGAGTCCAGCAGACCGCAAAGGACCGCTGATCCCCTCCTCCGCGTAGCGGGGGAGGGTTAGGGTGGGGGCAGCAACGCAACTACGCTGCTTGATTCAAGACCCCCATCCTGTCCTTCCCCCGCTGCGCGGAGGAAGGGACGCGCTTGACGCAGTGCCATGGGGCTTCAGCCGGCTCTGGGGAGTCAGGCTGTGACCGAAGGAAATCCCGCGGGAAAGCCTGACCTGCAGCCCTGACCTGCACCTTTCCGTCTTGCAGGATCGCCGCGCCGCTGGCTATAGTCCGCCCGTCTCCCTTACGTACCCGTGCATGACTCCTACCCTGCCGACCGCGTCTTCGACCGCTGCGATCCTCGCAGGTCCGGTCGTGCGCGTCGTCAATGTCGTAGTAGTCGTCGTCAATGTAGTCACCGCTGCGCCGTAGGGGCCTTTAGTCACGCGATCCACTCACCCCCTGCAGGCGCAAGCCGGCAGGGGGTTTTCATTATCTCCGCCGGCAAAGTCTTCAGGGGTTCCAACCAGGAACCTCCCATGTCATTCACCGGTGCCGAACTGATCATCCATCTGCTCGAACAGCAGGGCGTGCGCATCGTCGCGGGCATTCCCGGCGGTGCGCTGCTGCCGCTGTACGAAGCGCTCGGCGCGTCCACGAAGATCCAGCACATCCTCGCGCGTCACGAACAGGCCGCCGGTTTCATCGCACACGGCATGGCGCGGCTGACCGGCAAGGCCGGCGTCTGTTTCGCGACGTCGGGACCGGGCGTGACCAATGTCATCACGGCGATCGCCGATGCCAAGCTCGATTCCATTCCGCTGGTGTGCATCGCCGGGCAGGTGCCGCGGCATCTGATGGGCACGGATGCGTTTCAGGAAGTGCCGACGATCGACATGGTGCGCCCCATCACCAAGGCGTGCTTCCTGGTGCGCGAAGCGAGCGAACTGTGGCGCGTGATTCCCGAGGCGTTCCGGATCGCCGAAAGCGGCCGGCCCGGGCCGGTGCTGATCGATGTGCCGAAGGACGTGCAGATGCAGGGGGCCGCGGACCCGGACCCCCACCCTGCCCTCCCCCGCTGCGCGGAGGAGGGAAAGACATCTGACCCCTTCCTTGATCCCCTCCTCCGCGCAGCGGGGAGGAGGCGCGCAGGGCGCGCCGGAAATCCCCCAGCGAGGGGAGAGGGCCAGGGAGGGGGCTCTTCCCAGAGCCACCTCTTCGACCACGCCTGGCACCTCCTCGAATCCGCGCAACGCCCCCTCCTCTACGTCGGCGGCGGCATCGTCAAATCCCGCGCACACCACCTCGTGCGCGAACTCGCCGAACTCACGCAGACACCGGTGACCACGACGTTGATGGCGCTCGGCGCACTGCCGCACGACCATCCCCTCAACCTCGGCATGCTGGGCATGCACGGCGCGCGCTTCACCAACCGCGCGATCGACGAATGCGATCTGCTGATCGCCATCGGCGCCCGCTTCGACGATCGCGCCACCGGCCGCACCGACCGCTTCGCGCCGCGGGCGCAGGTCGTCCACATCGACGTCGATACGCGCGAACTGGGAAAGCTCCGGCAGCCGACGCTCGCGATCGCCAGCGATGCGGGCACCGCATTGAACGAACTGATCGCGCGCGCCCACTATCGTCATCGCCCGGCATGGCTCGAACGCGTGCGTCACCTTCGCGAGACCTGTCCGCTGCACATGCCGGACGTCGAGCAGGTCTGCTCTCCCTACGGCATCATCCGCGCCGTCGGCAACGCCGCGCCGCATGACGCGATCGTCACCACCGACGTCGGCCAGCACCAGATGTGGGTGGCGCAGGCCTATCCCTTCCAGCGTCCCGATCGCTGGCTCACTTCCGGCGGTCTCGGCACGATGGGCTTCGGACTGCCGGCGGCGATCGGCGCCGCACTCGTGCGACCCGAAGCCACGGTGATCTGCTTCACCGGCGATGGCAGCCTGCTCATGAACATCCAGGAATTCGCCACGCTCGCGGAGCTGGACCTGAACGTGAAGATCGTGCTGCTCGACAACGCATCGCTCGGTCTCGTGCGCCAGCAGCAGACCCTGTTCCATCGCAAGCGCCTGGTCGCTTCGCAGTTCTCGCAGCCCGCCAACTTCGTCGGCATCGCGCGCGCCTTCGGCATCCCCGCCCTCGATCTGGAAACCTGCACTGCACCCCACGGCACGCTTGCGCGAATACTCAACGCGCCCGGGCCGCAGCTGATCCGCGTGCCGATCGGCGCGGAGCAGCACGTGCTGCCGATGGTCGCGCCGGGCGCGGCGAATATCGACGCGCTGGATCACCGGATCGATGGAGAAGTGACGTCATGATTCCTGTGGGTCAGGCCCCACAGTAAAAGGCCCCCACCCCAACCGTCCCCGCTGCGCGGAGGAGGGGGCGATCAGGAGAGTGGAGCGTCCCGCACCGGACGGCTACTCTTGCCGCCCCGTCCTGTCACACACGGCTCATCTTCAATGTCTTTCTCACAGGTTCTGAATTCCCTTCGCGGCGATGGCTCGACGTTCCAGGTCACTGTGAGCGAAGACTGGGCGCAGGGACGCGCGACGTTCGGCGGGCTCATCGCCGCCGTCGGCAACGAGGCGCTGCGCCAGCTGGTGCCGCGCGACCGGCCGCTGCGCTCGCTGCAGACGACGTTCGTCGGTCCCGCGGCGGCGGGTACGTGGCAGATCGATGCGCGGGTGCTGCGCGTCGGTCGTGCCGTGACGATCGCGCATTGCGACGTCGTCGATGCGGGCCAAGTCGTCGCGACCGTGGTCGGCGTGTACGGAGGTGCGCGGCCTTCGGCCGTGTCGGTCGATGTCGCGACGCAAACCGCCGCGCGCAGCGTCGATCAATGCCGCGACATGTCCTTCAGGGAAGGGGTTTCGCCGAAGTTCATCCAGCATTTCGCCGTGCGCTGGGCGGAGGGCGCCAAGCCGTTCTCCGGATCGGTGCGGACGCCGACGAAGGCGTACATCCGCCATCGCGATCCGGCGCTGCTCACCGAGTCGCACGTGGTCGCACTCATCGACTGCATTCCGACGCCGGCGCTGTCCATGTTCCAGGCGCAGGCGCCCGCCAGTTCTCTCGTCTGGACGCTCGAATTCCTCGAACATCGTTTCGACTTTTCGCCGGAGGCGTGGTGGCGCATCGACAGCGACGTCGACGCGGCCGGCGAAGGCTATGTGAATCAGACGGGGGTGTTGGTCGATCCGGAAGGTCGACCGGCCGCGCTGACGCGGCAGTTGTTTGCGGTGTTCGGGTAAGAAGAAGATTTTCCACAGGGAAAGAATGGGAACACGGGGGACACGGGGTTTTGAGAGAAAGAAGATTTCTTCCCCGTGTGCCCCGTGTTCCCATTCTTCCCCCGTGGAGATTCTTCTTTCTTGATCTCCGGCTCCGTGTGGAACTCCGTTCTCCTCCTACCAGATATGCACCCGCTGCTCCGGCGCGAGATACAGCTTTTCTTCCGGCTTCACATCGAACGCGCCATACCACGCATCCATGTTGCGCACGACGCCGAGCACGCGGAACAGGCCGGGGCTGTGCGGATTGCTCATGACCTGATTGCGTAGCGCCGCTTCGCGATTCAGTTCGCGCCAGGCCTGCGCCCACGACAGGAAGAAACGCTGGTCGCCGCTGAAGCCATCGAGCGTCGGCGCGGGCTGGCCGCCCAGCGACATGTGATACGCCTCGAGCGCGACGGAGAGTCCGCCAAGATCGCCGATGTTTTCGCCGACGGTGAGGCGGCCGTTGACGTGGAGGCCCGGCAGCGCTTCGTACGTGTCGTACTGCCCGACGAGCGCATCGACCAGTTTCTTGAACGCGGTTTCATCGGCCGGCTTCCACCACGTGCGCAGCACGCCCTTGGCGTCCGACTTGGCGCCCTGATCGTCGAAGCCGTGACCCATCTCGTGGCCGATCACGCCGCCGATGGCGCCGTAGTTGACGGCCGGATCGGCGTGCGGATCGAAGTACGGCGCCTGCAGGATCGCGGCGGGAAACACGATCTCGTTGAACGTCGGGTTGTAGTACGCATTCACGGTCTGCGGCGTCATGAACCACTCGTCCTTGTCGGTCGGGCGGCCCAGCCGGTCGAGATCGAACTTCGCATCGAACTCGCGCGCCCGGATCGTGTTGCCGAAGGCGTCGCCCGCCTTGATCTCCAGGCCCGAGTAGTCCTTCCACTTGTCCGGGTAGCCGATCTTCGGGCGGAACGTGTCGAGCTTTTCCATCGCCACTTTCTTGGTGTCGGCGCTCATCCACGGCAGCGCCTCGATGCGCTGGCGATAGGCGCGGCGCAGGTTCTCGACCAGTTCGAGCATCTGCTGCTTCGACTCGGGCGGGAAATGCTTCTTCACGTAGAGCTGGCCGAGCACTTCGCCGAGCGAACCGTCGAGCGTCTGCACCGCGCGCTTCCAGCGTTCGCGCTTCTCCTGCCGGCCGTTGAGCACCTTGCCGTAGAAATCGAACGTTTCGTCGTCCACCGCCTGCGGCAGCACCGCGGCATGCGTGACGAGATAGTTGTACTTGAGATAGCTCTGCCAGGTTTCCACCGGCACGGTGGTGAAGAACCTGCCGAGCTGATCGACGGCGTCGAGTTCGGCGACCACGAATTCTTTCTGATCGTTGAACCCCGCAGCGCCGAGGATCGCGGCCCACGGATACTTGCCGCCGAGCTTGTCGAGCTGTTCGCGCGTGCGCAGGTTGTAGGTGAGTTCGCGTTCGCGCCGCTTGGCCACCGGCCAGTGACGCCTGGCGATCTGGGTTTCGAGATCGAGGATGGTGCGGGCCTGCTTCGCGGCGTCGGGTTCGCGCGCGAGGTCGAGGATCTTCTCGATGTGCGCCAGGAACTTCTCGCGTATGGCCTTCAGTTCGGCGTCGTCCTTCAGATAGTAGTCGCGCTCCGGCAGGCTCAAACCCGCCTGGCCGATGCCGACGATGTAGCGATCCGGATTCTTCTCGTCGATGGTGACGCCCGGATTGATCGGCGCCTGCAATCCGAGATCGGGACGTCCCATCAACGCCGCAATGTCTGCATGCGTCCTGGCGTCGGCGATGGCCTTGAGTCCGGCGCGCGCCGGTTCCATGCCGGCCAGATCGATGGCATCGACATCGATGAACGACGCATAGAAGTCATGCACTTTCTGTTCGGGACTGCCCGCGGCGGCATTCGCCGGCACGGTCTTGATGATGTCCTGGATCTGCGCTTCCGCTTCGACGGCCAGTTCGGTGAAGGCGCCCCAGCGGCTGAGGTCCGGCGGGATGGTGTTGGCGGTCAGCCATTTGCCGTTGACGTACTTGTAAAAATCGTCGCCCGGTTTGACGCTGGTATCCATGCCGGCGATGTCGAATCCCCAGGTGCCGATGGCGGCCTTGGGCGGCGGCGCTTCGGGCGCCGGTGCCGGCGCTTTGGAACAGGCGCCGACAGTCAGGATCAACGCTGCGGACAGGCTCATGCCGGCGACGCGAAGCATCGGGAATCTCATCGTGCAATCTCCGGGACCCGCTCGGGGCAATCGAGAGTTGTTGTACGGAAAGCGTCCAAGCCTACCCGCTGCCCGCGAGAGCCGACAACTTCGGTAACCCTCACTCGTGTATCAGCAATTGCTCGCATCATCGATGTACACAATCGGACCGCGTGTGTCCGGCGTTCATCGAAAAGTGTCCGGAGGCCGTATGCGACCGCTCGCCGTCTTGCTGCTCGCCGCGTGGCTGTCCCCCGCCATCGCGGCCGACGACTTCAAGGTCATGAAGCTCGAACAGGACGTACGCAATCTCGAACGCCAGGTGCAGGAACTGCAGCGGCAAGTGCTGGATCTGCAGCAGCGCAACCGCGCTGGACTCGATACGCGTCCGCCCGCGCCGAGCACTGCACCGCCCGCCAATGCCGGCGGTCAATGGCTGGATGCCGCGAACTGGAAACGCATCCGCCCCGGCATGGCGGAACTGGAAGTGATCTCGCTGCTCGGCCCGCCGACCTCATTGCGCGGCGCGGCCGACTCGCCGTCACGCACGTTGATGTACGCGATGGAGATCGGTTCGTCGGGATTTCTGAGCGGCAGCGTGCAGCTGCGCGATCGCGTCGTGGTGGAGGTGTCGCCGCCGGTGTTGCGGTGAGAATAGGGAAGAGAATGGCCGCAAAAAGGCGCAAAGGAACGCAAGTATCAGAAAATCCTTTTTCTCCTCCCGATTATTTTGAGTCATTTGCGCCTTTTTGCGGCCATTCTCCTTTCTGACTCCTACTCCTCTTTTTTTCTCTTCCGCGACCGACACAGCTTCTCGAAGCCCGCCGCGATGAACGGCACCATGCGGGCATGAATCGCATTGAAGTCGCTCGACTTGCACAGGCCATTCGACAGGCGATCGATGCGCCCGGTCTGCGAGAGCGTCAGGGTGAGTGCGCCGGAGAGGAAGTGATAGCTCCAGAACAGATCCTTTTCGTCGACATCCGGCAGTGCCTTGCGCAGCGCATCCAGCAGCCGGTGGATCACGCGGTCGAAGGTTTTGCCCATGGTCTCGCCGCCCCACACCGGCGTGTTGTTCACCTGCGCGACCAGCGCGAAGTAGTTGTGCCAGCCGGGATCGCCCTGGGCCGCGCGCACGTGCATCGGTTCGAGAAATGAATTGATGACGCCTTCGACGGTGATGGCCGGGCCCGCGGCGCGTTCGTAGGCATCGATCGAATCGATGCGTTCCTTGTTCATGATCTCGGCGCGACGCGCGAACACGGCATCGAACAGTCCGCGCTTGGTATCGAAGTAGTAATGCAATAGCGCCGTGTCGACCTTCGCCTGCTCGGCGACTTCGCGGATCGTCACGCCCCAGAAACCGTGGGCGGAGAACTGCGCTTCCGCCGCATCGAGAATGCGCTCGCGCGTATCGGGCGCCATGTCGTTACGCGGCGGCCGGCCCGGCGGTCGACCGCGCCGACGCGGCGCCGTCGCCGCGCGCACCTTCGCCCGTGCCGTCCGGCCGGCAGTCTTTTTCGTTCTTGCTTTCACTCGTCCTCTCCCGGGATCGCGCCGCCCTGACGTGCACCGCAATGAAACACGCTGGCCGGGCGGCACGCAAACCTCATTTGCGCCGCAGTATGCTTCGCCGCGCTGCAAAATATTTCATCAGACAATGAATAATTGACAAGCGGCCGGGGCCGGGAGCAATCTCGGCTAAATCATCGCTTGATGAATAAATGCGATGAACTATTCGTACTGGCTCGTATCGGGGGAACTTCCGCATGTCCGCTTCTGCTTCGCGTTCTATTCTTTCCTGCGCCATCGCCGCCACGATTGCCGCCGGAGTCTTCGTCGATATCCCGCCTGCGCACGCTGCAGAAGCATCGGCACAGAGCGACCTGGCCATCGAGAACATCGTCGTCACGGCACGGCGGCGCGAAGAAAGCCTGCAGGACGTGCCCGTGGCGATCACCGCCCTGACCGCCGACCAGCTGCAGAGCCAGAACGTACGCACGCTGGAGGACATGACCGCGTATGCACCCAACATCAAGGTGAATGCCGGCCGCGCGACCAGCAGCACGATCAATGCCTACATCCGCGGCGTCGGCCAGAACGATCCGCTGTGGGGTTTCGAGCCGGGCGTCGGCATCTACCTCGACGACGTCTACATCGCCCGTCCGCAGGGCGCACTGCTCGACGTGTACGACGTCGACCGTATCGAAGTGCTGCGCGGCCCGCAGGGCACGCTGTACGGCAAGAACACCATCGCCGGCGCCATCAAGTACGTCACGCGCGACATCGTCGGCGATCCGGCGCTGAATGCGACCCTGACCGCCGGCAGCTACAACCAGCTCGACGCCAAACTGAGCGGTTCGGTGCCGGTCGTTGCGGATCACATGTACGTCGGCGCGGCAGTCGCCTACCTGCAGCGCGACGGCTACGGCGAAATCGTCGACGACGGCCTCCCGCGCGAGAACACGCACGTCGGCCAGGACGTTTCCGACAAGGACGTGCTGGCCGCGCGCGCCAACGCCACGTTCCTGTGGGGCGACGACAGCCGGCTGAAGATCCTCGCCGACTATATTCGTGATGACTCCAATGCGGCGGGCGGCCAGCGCCTCAACGACATCGTCATGCCGCGCCTGAACGACCGTTACGATCAGCGCACCGACATGCCGGTGGATCAGGATCAGTTCACCACCAAGGGCGTGTCGGCCACGTACACGCAGAGCCTCGGCGATGCCTTCGATCTGAAACTGGTCGGCGCCTATCGCGAAGGCGAAGGCAACCAGTTCATCGATTTCGAAGAACTCTCCGGCAATTTCTTCCAGGTGCCGGCGGAGTATTCCGACGATCAGACGAGCGCAGAAGCACAGCTCACCTACACCGGTGATCGTCTGAAAGGCGTGGCAGGCGTGTACTACTTCAGCGGCACGGCGAGCGGCGCGTTCGATGCCTCGCTCGGCGCGCTGACCCTGACTTCGCTGACCAAGGGTTCGGTCGACACCGACAGCATCGCCGTCTACTTCGACACCACCTGGTCGCTGACCGATCGCCTCAACCTGAACGTCGGTGCGCGCTGGAACGAGGACGACAAGACCGCGGACGTGTTCGTGCAGCAATACATCGGCTATCTCGACAACGACGCAACGCTGTTCGACCAGAACAACGTTCCTGCCGGCTTCACGGCGTTCGGCCCGCCGCAGACCAACTACACGGCCTCGCGCAAGTTCTCGGACGTGTCGCCGCGGCTGGGCTTCGACTTCCGCCTCGCCGACAACGTCCTCGCCTACGTGAACTACGCGCAGGGCTTCAAGAGCGGCGGCTTCGACATGCGCGGCAATGAGGCGGCCAATCCGGCAACGCGCGACGGCTACGATTCGGAAACGGCCGACAACTACGAGATCGGCATCAAGTCGACGCTGTTCGACGGTTCGCTGCAATTGAACCTCACCGGCTTCTACACGCCGTACGAGGACGTGCAGATCACGACGCAGCAGTTCCAGATCGTGAACGGCGTGCCGACCAACGTGACGGCCGTGCTCAACGCCGGCAAGCAGCTCAACAAGGGCGTCGAACTCGAATCGTTGTGGCGCCCGCTGCACGGACTGACGCTGACGCTCAACGTCGGCTGGCTGGATACCGAGTTCGAGGATTTCCTCGTCGGCTGCACGCCGCCGGCCGCGGGCTGCACCGTCGATGCCAGCGCCTTCAACACGCCGATCAATGCGCCGGAATGGACCAGCTTCTTCGGCGCCAGCTACGAGTGGACGCTGGGCGCAGGCACGCTTTCCGCGCACGCCGGCTACCAGTACCGCAGCGAGACCAAGATCGGCTCCACCAGCACGCTGCCTGCCAACACGCGCACCGATCAGCCGGCGTACGACATCCTCGATCTCGGCGTCGCCTACACGACGGCGAACGAAGCCTGGCGCTTCGCGATCGAAGGCAAGAACGTCACCGACGAGTGGTACCGCGTCGCGGGCTACGAGTTCGGCGTGGTGCCGGCACAGGGCGCGCCGCAGATCGGCTTCTACGGCGCACCGCGCACGGTGGCGTTCATCGCGACCTACAAGTACTGACGATGACCCGCGATCCGGAGTGTGCGGCGCATGACGCGCCGCTACACTCCGCCCCCCCTTCATTGCCCGACGATTCCTTCATGACCCGCAGCATCCTCATCACCGGCGCCGCGAGCGGCATTGGCCTGGCGCTGACGCAGCGCTTCGTCGCCACCGGCCATCGCGTGATCGCCTGCGATCTTCGCGAAGACGCATTGCAGGCGTTGCGACGCGAGGTCGGCGGACCGATCCGCACGCTCGCCTTCGACGTGGCCGATGCCCGCCAGATCGAATCCGCGATCACGCAGGTGAGCGACGATCCGCCATCGATTCTCGTCAACAACGCCGGCCTGCAGCACGTCTCGCCGCTGGAACAGTTCCCGCCCGAGAAATGGCAGCAGCTCATCGCCGTGATGCTCACCGGCGCCGCTCTGCTGACGCGCGCGGTGCTGCCGTCCATGCGCGCACGCAACTACGGCCGCATCGTCAACATCGGCTCGATCCACGGCCTCATCGCCTCGCCGTTCAAGAGCGCCTACGTGGCGGCGAAGCACGGGCTCATCGGCTTCAGCAAGTCGATCGCGCTGGAAACCGGCGACGCCGACATCACCATCAACACCGTGTGCCCGAGCTACGTGAAGACGCCGCTGGTCGAATCGCAGATCGCCTCGCTCGCCGCCACGCATGGCCTGACGCCGGAACAGGTGGTCGAAGAGATCATGCTCAAGCCCATGCCGAAGCGGCAGTTCATCAGCCTCGAAGAACTGACCGGCACGGTGGAGTTCCTGCTGAGCGACGCCGCGCGCAACATCACCGGACAGTGCATCACGCTGGATGGCGGCTGGACGGCGCAGTA
>NZ_DAINNK010000071.1:0-25574 GCF_036735925.1 Povalibacter sp. | reverse complement strand
GTCAACAGAAGACCCGCGATGCGAATCGGGCAGGTGGATTGAAATTCCTATCCGCTTTGCGGAGCAAACGAGACCTACTCGGCGCCAGGCGCCAGGATTTCGTAGCCGCGCTTGCGCAGACTCTCAAGATAGCCATTTTCCCCAAGCAGATTGCTCATCGGCACGAAAGCAAGCGTGCTCTCATTCTTCGTCAAGGCTCTGCCTGCCGCCGCAAACCACAATTCGTCCATCTGCTCGCGCAGATTGGTGGGGACCGGGGTAACCATCGCCAGCGAATCGATGATGGCCTTCTCGCATGCAGGCCCGGGATCAGGCAGCGGCGGCAATTCTTGCAGCTTGGCGAGATCGCCCGTGGCCCACGCGCTGGCACGCGCCTCTTCCACTTGTTTGTTTGACAGGGCCTCGGCGAGCTCGACTGTCTTCGCGAAACATTCCTCGTCGGCGAGCTTCTCGCGCGAGAACACCTTGAGCTGACGACGAAGATCATCCGTCTTGAAGGTGAATTCGAGGGTGGGCGTCGTAACGGGAATCTTCTTCGTCCGAACCTGCTCCCAGACTTCGGGCCAAGACCCGCCAAGTCCAAGCCGCAATTCCTTGATCGCCGCCTCGCGTAGCTTTTCGGCCACCAGGAAGGGCCGCATTTTCTCCACCCCAGAATCGCGACCGAGGTAGAGCTTCTTTTGCACCAGCCAGCGCGCGTATATGTCGGGCGGGATCAGTTCCTGCAGCGTGGCTTTGTCGGGATTCCTGCGCAACTTCAACGCCGCCGGCACCAGGGTGAGCATACGGAACACGCCGACCTTTTCGTCAGGATTCAGCGAGAACCCCGGCCGCTGGAGAATTTCCTGCGATTGCGACGCGACGTGCGCCACTTGCTGCGAACGAAAGCGCATCCCCTTGGGAAGCAGTGGCGGTTCACCGACAATCCAGAGCGTGTGTCCCGGATGGTCAGGATGCGTGATCTGCCACATACCGGGTCCCGCGTACTCACCCGCGACGACGACTGTCTCTATCGGTGATTCGGCCATCGGAGCATCGGCCGCGGTCGCCGTCATGGCGCCGATCAGCATCAGCGCGGTAGTCAGAGCCTTTCGCATGTCATCGGTCCTTCAATTGCCGGCTGAACGTCTCGATGGCCTCGAGCACTTCTTGTTGATTGGATTGGATCAGCCAGTGAGTCGCCTTCGGCATCTCCAACGCCTCACCCTGGCTCACGCCGTGCCGGAATAGTTCGATGTTCTTGCGCCGGGTGCCGTTGCTGAGGCGGCCGATTTCTTCGAGCGTCGCCTTCAACTCCGCATCTTTCATGTCGTACCAGGGTGGCAATGCCTTGCCTGGATCAGGGATCGCATAGATAGCCAGCGCCGGAATGCTGATCGCCGCGTAATCCGGCGCCTCAACCGCCGCGACAATCGCCTGCTGCGCTCGCACGTCCAGGTTCGGCATGCCGGCGAGAAAGGGCTTGTCGACGTTCCACATGGCGATGAGCTCGCCTTCCGGCAGCCGCACATGCCCACGTTCGGCGAGCAGTGCGCTCATCGCCTGGTAGTTGCGCATCGCCTCGGGCGCGATGGGCGGTTCCGGCGGGAGGCTGCGGCTGAGTACGCTCTGGCGGGACTTCCTCACCGCGTTGCCGGAACGGTCGTAGGCTGCATCCAGGTAGACGAGCCCGTGGAATCGCTCCGGGTGATGCCCGCCCAGCCACGTGAGCTCTTCGCCGGCGATCGAGTGGCCGACCAGGAGTGCTCTCTCCAGCTTCAACGCGTCCATCACCTGCAGCACATCATGGGCGAGCAGGGGAGTGTCGAAACCGTAGTTAGGCCTGCTGGAGTAGCCGGTGCCGCGCCGGGTGATCGCGATCACTCGATGCTTCCGGGTGAGCATCGGTGCGAACTCGTCGTAGCTGTGCGCCGTGGCGCCAAGGCCCGCGAGCAACACGATGGGCGAGCCCTGCCCACCGAAGTCCAGCACTTCGAGCTGAACGCCCTTGTCTACGGTGATGGAAGTTGCCTCGTGCTTGGCGCTGTCGCGCCAGAGCGCTTGCTGGAAGTGCTTCCCTTCAGATGAGGGCAGTGGGCAGGTGCGCGTGTCGTTGCCCAGGATGCCCGGCAACTCCAGCGACTCGTCGACATAGCCCGCGAGTGTCCAGGCGGTGACGGTGACGTGATCACTCTTCGTCAGCCAAGGCGAGCCAATAGGTAGCTTGACGCTCTGGCCGAAAGGCCAGCGCGCCCAGCGCGGCGAATAGTCCGGCAGGCCGTAGACACGACTCGCGGGAATGTCCTCGAGCTCGGCGCTGACCTGCGCCGGCTGATCGAAGCCGGAGAAACAGCTCACATTGATGAAATACCCCGTCGAATCGCGCTTCGCGCTGCAGTAGCCGAGCTTTGGGACAGCGTGGTGCCGCCCGTCCGAAGGCAGCCGGAATTCATGCGGCTCGAGGAGCGCGAGGTAGTAGCGCAGCTTGAATTCCACCTGCGGCTCGCTGCTCAACTGACTCACGGCGGGCTCGGGCAGAACCCAGGCATGGGACAAACTATCGCCTTCGGTTTCGTACGCGGTGGGCCGCAACGAGTAGATTGGCGGCGAGCCCGACCCTGACGAGTACTCCGCTGATACGTAGGTGAGACCCACGCGCCAGTCGGGCGGCAGTCGCCGTGGTTCGATGGACGTCAGGAAGACGACGGACTCCGGTCCCGCCACGGCCTGGTCCTCGTGCGTCCAGTCCCGCACGCTGACGGCTCGGCGGGCCTCTGCGAATGCTGGATCCGCCGCGAGATCACGTAGGCGGGTCGCGGCGAAGCAGGTACGCAGGTTACGAAGGTAGATAGCGCTGGTGTCGGGCGCGGGTAGCGCTTGCGGATGCACGAGCGCGGTTTGTGCTGCGTATACGGTCTTCCAGGGAAGCAGCCACATGGGGAGCAGCGTCAGCAAGACAAGGGCCAGCATGGTGACGACCAGCACAACCCTTGCAGCCCGTATACGCCGCCGCCACCAAACCAGCCAGCAGGCCAAGCCGAACAGCACGAACGCCACCAGCGTACCCGGGACGGTGGTGAACCAGCCCAGGCCGACGCCGAACAACGCTTCGCCGATGGCGGGTTGTAATGGTCCCGGCGCGGTCACGAAGGGCGTGGGAATCACGAACGCGCAAATGAACAGCCCGAGCACCACGCCAATCCCCTGCAAGAGCGTGCGGGTGACCAGCGCAGTGATCAGCAGTAGCGGCAAGACGGCCACTACATGAGTGAAGAGGGGTGTCCCGTTCGAGTCGTATAGTAGCAGCGCTCTCTGCAGAGTCTCCGCCATGGATGATCCAAGCGTCGGTTCGATCACCAGCGTCGCGATTACCTGCGATAGTCGCAGCACGGTAAACAGCAACAACAACTTTGCCGTGAGCAATTCCGCCCGGGGCATGGGCCGGCACAGCCAGTCGTGTGTCTGGCTGTCAGGTGGGTCGAGCTGAAACACCGCGAGAATGAGGGCCGTGCCCGCCAGCAATAACACCGGCTGCCGGAACATGGCGGTCCACGCGGGCACCAGCTCCAGGCGCATGAGCAGGAGGTCACCCGCGAACAGCAGAGCCACCATCAGGATCATTGGATAGAGGCAGCGGACATCCTTCTTGAGGATGGCGGCGACGATACGAAGATTCATGTTGCGGAATTTCGCTTGTGCTGTTGCATGAGCGCGTTAGCGATCGCGCGCAGGGACATCGGCTCGCATTCCATCTTGACGGCGCCGAAGTGTCGGGCCAGTTCCTGGTACAGCGGTCCATCTCCCTCGTAGTGAGTAGCGATGAACCGCAGCCGGTGACCGTTGATGGTCGGCAGCAGCCAGCCCGGCGGCAGCGGCTGCGGTAGTTCCTTCACCGCCGAAAGCGTGACGTGCACTTCGCGGAAGCGCGCCTGCAGATCCTCGATGGCCTCCTGCAGCAGCAGCTTCCCGTTCTGCATGAACGCCACGTGGGTGGTGAAGCTCTCGATCTCCGCGAGCTCGTGTGAGGAGATGAGGATGGTGGTGTCGGCAGCCTGCTGCAGCAGACCATTGACCACTTCATCGCGCACCAGTGTGTCGAGGCCGCTCAACGGCTCGTCCAGCACCAGTAGTTTGGGGCGGTAGGCGAGCGCGGCCACCAGCAGCGCCTTCATGCGCATGCCGTGGGAGAGATGCCGGACCTTGCGCGTGGACGGCAGCTCGAATTGCGCGCAAAGCTGCGTTTCGAGCACGCGATCCCATGCCGGATAGAGACTGCTCAGGTATTCGAAGTAGTGCGCGAGGGAGAGCGCCTCCGGCAGCTTCTGGCTCTCGGAAACATAGCCAATGCGCTGGAAGTCGGCAGGCTCAAGCCGGTGCGACGGCGTCCCGAGCACGTGGGCCTGCCCGCGGTCGGCCCGCAGGATGTTCATCAGCAGTCGGATCGCGGTGGTCTTGCCCGCGCCGTTGGGTCCGATGAGCGCGAACACCGAGCCTTCCGGTACGCGCAAATCCAGGTCTTCGACCGCCTCGAAGCGACCGAACTTCTTCGTCAGGCCCCGCGTCTCAACGATCATTCGAGACAACTTTGATTCCGCGCAGCTCGGTCCAGGTGTCTTCCACCGCCTGCTGCACTTCATCGAGCCCCGCGCCCACGCGCATGGCCTCGACCACGAGCTTTTCGACTTCGTCTTCGAGCAGACGCTTGCGATCGCCCGCGCGTGCCTTCGGCGGTTGCGCCACGAGGGTGCCGACACCCGGCTGGGCCACCAGCCAGCGTTCCTGGATGAGGTGCTGCACCACCTTGTGGGCGGTGTTCGGATGGATCTTCAGATCCAGTGCCAGCACGCGCACCGAGGGGAAGGCCTCACCGGCCTTCAATTCGCCCGCGAGGATGGAGCGGGTCGCCGCGAACACCACCTGGTCGAAGATCGACTCGCCGGGAATCAGCTTGAGCTTGAACGGGACCATGAGTCCTCCAGTGTCACATCATTACTGTGACACATGGATGGGCTCGCGTAAACCGCAGCGTTTAGCTGGAACCTCCATCGTTCGTCGATGCGGCTCTTCGGCGATCGTGGCAAATCCGGTGGCTTGTACCGAGCAGGCCTGGCCCCACGACCAAGCCTGCTCGGCTCAGAAATCCAGCTCCGCGATCAACGAGATCGAGCGTGGCTCGCCGAAGAACAACCAGCGCCCTCCGGATAGGCATCTGCGATGTATTTCTCGTCAGTGAGATTGCGCACGTTGAGGTGCAGCGTCGTCATCTCGTTGACCTGGAAGCGTGTGCCGATGTCCATACTGCTGACGATCATTGCGCCGCTGCACGACACGGCGCACGGGGTGAGGGGGTGGATTCAGCGGTGGTGGACCCGCTCGGCGTGGGGTTTGCGGGCAGAACGATCCCTGACGAGTGGCATCCGGGCCGGATTTGCGGAGTCAGGGGCTTTGACCAGCCGTCCGGGGTCAACAGAAGACCCGCGATGCGAATCGGGCAGGTGGATTGAAATTCCTATCCGCCGACGGGCGGGCATTCGTTCACCTCTTGTTGTTCACGGGAAGCTCGACGATGGCAATCCTGGAACCTGTCGGGAATTGTCCTCCGGTTCGTGCTCAGCTTGCGAGCAGGATTCGCAGAGACGACTCAGGGATTGACTCGGGGATTTCCCGATGCGCGCGCAGCAATGACAATTGCTGTGACTCGCCTCACGTACGCGCGGGTAAACTCGTGCGGACAGTGCCCGATAATCAGGTCGCCCACCAGAACGACAACACGGCGACGGGACAACAAGCGGGACCCACGGAGATCATGCTTTCATCCAACGAGCATTGGCTGGCGATTGCGGATGAGTTCTACAGCGCGGCCGTAGACAACAGTCGCTGGGAATCCGCCCTCGGCAAGCTCGCCGCGGCCACCGGATCGAGGAGCGGGGAGCTGATTGCCATCAGCGGCAATGCGTCGATCCCGATCAACCTCATCACGAACATGGATCCGGGGATTCATGTGGCCGCTGAGGCCCTTCGCATCGGCGATCCCGCGGTCAATCCGCGCGTCGCCGCCGGCATGGGCGCGTCCTTGCTGGCAACGAGGGTGGAACGTGATTTCATGACACCTGAAGAGCATGCGATTCATCCGCACTACGATGAATTCGCGCGCGTCTGGGACATTCCTTACATCTGCCTCACAACACTCGACCGAAATCCCGACCTGCTGGTTGGACTTGCCGTCCTGCGTTCGCAGAAGGAAGGACACATCGAGGCGCCCGCGCGCACGGTGTTCTCCACCCTTGCACCGCACGTTCGCGCCGCTGTGCGGATGCAGATGGCGCTCGCGGGCCAGGGAGCGAAGCTGGTCGCGGGCACGCTCGAAACAATGTCGCTGCCGGCTTTCGTTTGCGATCGCAGCGGCTCGGTCGAAGCGTCGACGGCCCAGGCCGAGGCGATCGTGCGCGGACAGCGCGGTCTTTCATTGCGCAACAGTAAACTTCGCGCGTTCCACGACGAAGATGACCGGATGCTCAACGATGCCGTCGATGCGGCTGCGTTGGGACTGCGCCGCCCAGGCGCGCCGTCGTCGCGAACCGTCGTCGTGCACGGCGGCGAAGAGTCTGCGCCACTGGTGCTCGACGTCATGCCGCTTCCTTCCAATGCGATGTCGTTCCTGTCCGGACCGCGTGTGCTGATCGTGGCGCGCAGCTCCCAGGGCGCCGAGGCCCGGAAGGCCGCGATACTGCAGGGCTTCTATGGCTTTACCGCAGCCGAGACGGACATCGCCCTGCTGCTGGCGCGCGGCGCATCGACGGAAATGATTGCGCAGCAACGCGGCGTGGCAGTGGGCACCGTTCGCTCGCAGATCAAGAGCCAGCTTGCCAAGCTGCGCGTCAGCCGCCAGGTCGAACTCGTCGCGCGACTCGGCGAGCTGTAAATGAGCAAGGCTGGCTTGCGCCGGCCTTGCTGTCTCACGTCAACGAACTATCGCCCGCATCAGTCGGTGTTACCCGCAGGGATGCGTCGCATGCTCCCGTAGTCGTCCTCATCGTCTTCAACGATGTCGCCGTTGACGAAGTACTCCTCTTCCAGCGGGTCGTCGCTGGATTCGCACGAGTCCTCGCCGCTTTCCGTGTCGACGCAGAATTCATACGTGGAACGGTACGACGACATGTTCGGGCTATCCCAATCGAACGCCTCGCGCAGGATGCCGACACCCAGGTGTTCGTCGGACTCGTCCGGCAGCGTGGAGACTTCGAACATCACGCCATCACGCGAGCCGCCAGGGAACTGCAGGTATGCGGAGATTGCGAACTGATGGTCGGCTGCGCCAGTCCGGCTCCAGCGCCACGCACCCCAGATTTCGTTCGGCACTGAAGGCACGCGCTTGAAGATCATCCCCGACGGATCCGGCTCGTCGTTCGCCCACAGCACCAGTGCATCGCCTGCAGCATTCGGCGCGAAGAAATACGCCTGCTGGAATGGCTGGCCATTCGGCCCGGTCTTGCCGTTGTGGAACAGCCCGCACTCACCGTTCGTGTCGACGATGACATTCGCCGGCACGACGAGACCCGGCCTGGCCGTCAGCGACAGCTCGCCGTACTCCGGCCCATTGCCGTTCGCCTCCAGGTTGCCGGTGGGATAGTCGTGGGGAACGCAGCTGGCATCATTCTCCTGGCCGCCCAACAGGTAACTTCCGTCCTCGAACATCGTCAGCATGAACAGGCTTTCCTGGTCCGCCAGCTCGACATCCGGATCGAACTGCGCGATCCATGCTCCGGCCAGGGCTTCGTGGGTAATTGCGGGCGCTGGCAGGCGTGTGAGACCGGTGATGTCGCCATCACCCGCGTCGAAGACCAGGCGGTCGTTTTCATCGATGAACAGGCGGACGCCGGTGAGGTGGTTCGAGACGCCTGCGGTGTTGTTCGTGTCGATTGCATCGGCACAGGCCGCCGTGTCGAGCGTGACCGTCAGATTGTCGTTGGCATCCACGCTGTAGCAACCTTCCTCGATGCCGGGGCTCGCGTCGTCCTCTGCATGCGGGGGCGCTGATTCGACCTGCAGATAACGGCCCGTGAGGCCATCTTCGGTCGAGGGGAAAAACGTGAGCGTGAACGGAACTCCCTGCATCAGCGCAGTCGGTCCGACCCATGCGCCGGCCAGCGTCAGCGCCTCGCGCTGCAGGCGAACGAAGCGATACGACACCGTTCCGTCGGCCTCCTTGAAGACCAGACCCTTGTCGGTCATTTCGAGAATCGTGGTGTCGTTCGTTGCACCGGTGACAGGCTCGTTGAAACCGCAGTAGCCGTCGGTCTCACGAATGATCTGCGCCTTGGGAACATTGAACGCGTTGGTGAGCGGATCCCAGGTGTAGCGACCGAACTCCATGCCGTTGCCGTTCGCATCGCTGAAGGCCGTTGCGTTGACAGCAGTGGCGCCTTCCGAGAGGTTGCAGAGGGGCTCGTTGTGCTGACCGCCCAGCAGATAGACACCACTGCGGAAGATTGTCAGCGTCACGGCCTTCTGTGTGATCGGCGCGAAGTTCTCATTCGCGCGCACGTAGACACCCGCAAGCGAACCCGGCCCCTGGCTCTGGAAGTGAGCCACTGCCTCGGCGCGATCAACCTGATTGAGTATCGCTTGCGGTGCGGCCACGCTCACGGCCGCCACGAGATTCGTCATCGACGTGGTAAAGGCACCCTCTGCGGCCCCCAGGTCGACGGCATTGGCGCCGACGGCTGCGCGGATCTCGCTCGTGAAGGAGATGCCGTCATCCGGATTGCCGTTCGAATCGAGCGACTGCAGCAGCACGAGCAGATTCGTCGCGACATTTTCGGCACTCGCGTCATCCGTCGTCACCGCCCGCGCAATCGTCATCGGGTTGACGATGCCCTGCGCGGTGACCGTGCCCAGCGAGAGTGCGCCGAGCGAGAAGGTGACCGTGTCCCCTTCGTTGTATTCATAACGACCCGCCGCGTCGGTAAGACCCGTCAGGTTCGAGCTGGTCGTGTACGAGAGCCCTGCGACTGGTGCGTCGATGAAGAAACCTTCGGCCCGCGCGCCCGGCGTGCTGCCGCCTGTGCCACCGGTGCCACCAGAGCCGCCCGTGCCACCCGTTCCGCCAGTGCCGCCAGTATCACCACCGGTGCCACCTGTTCCGCCGGTGCCGCCGGTACCACCCGTGCCGCCCGTACCACCAGTACCGCTATCGCCTGCAGGAGGCGTCGGATTGGAATGATCATCGGCGCCGCTGCATCCCGCCAGCTGAGCTGAGGCTAGCAACGCGAGCGTGACCGCTGCGATTCGCTTCGAAGTTCTCGTCTTCACGTTCGTGTCCTACCAGAGTTCATGACCGCTCGTTTGCGGCCGCGCAAAAGGTAAGGAGCACGCGGGGCAGCGGCATTGCCCATTTTGGATATGCACGCGGTGGCCGTCATGAAACTGTGAACGGCTGCGCAACGATCGACACGAACTGTGACGTCGCGCTCGCAATTCGCTTCATGGAGGGCCAGGAAAAATCGTGAAGGCGCGCACACACAGGGATCATCGCGGCCAACAGACTACGGTGAGGCGCGCATGAGAGTCATCGTGCTGGGTAGCGGCGTGATCGGCGTGACGTCGGCATGGTATCTCGCGAAAGCCGGCCACGAAGTGCGCGTCATCGACCTGCAGCCCGGCGCTGCGCCCGAAACCAGCTACGCGAATGCCGGCGAGATTTCGCCCGGCTATGCGTCGCCGTGGGCTGGGCCGGGAATGCCCGTCAAGGCGATCAAGTGGCCGGTGGTCGTCGTCTCGCACGACGAACGATTCCTGCAGGGGTGTGAGCTGCGGCAGGAGCTAACGATAGGAGCGCCAGGGTGAAGGGGCTCAGCGCCGGTGCAGCGCCGCGACCACGCCGGCCAGCAGGTTCTCGAAGAACTTCGGTCGATAGCTCGCGCGGTAGTCAGGCGCAGGCGCAATCGTGTCCGGCAGCCAGTCGAAGCGCGCGAACGTGGTGGCCGGTGTCCTCGCCGTCCCCTGCGGACCCGCGCGCTGAATCATCAGTGTGAGTTCGTTCAGATGCAGCAGAAACTCCGGCGACATCGGCTGTGGCCGGCCTTCCTGCAGGGCGCGCGTCATTTCGGCAAGCCCGACGAACTTGTCGGTCGCATAGACCTGCCGTCGCCGCAGCCAGCTCACGAAGCGGTTCTTGAGCGAGGTGCCGACGGCGCGTTCTTCCGCGCCATGCGATTTCCAGCGCCGCACCAGCGGCAGGCGTCGTCCGCCGATGCCGACCAGGCGTCCGATGGCCGGATGCGTGCGCACGGTGTACGCCTTGCGAGCGCTGAGACTGACGCGCGAGAAGCGTTCGAGCCGCACTGGCGACTGATCGTGAAAAATGTTGTCGACCGTGATCTCGCCTTCCTCGCCGATCACGCGGAAGCGGTGATCGCGCGGCGCCACCCACGAACAGGTGACGCGCGCGGCGACGCCATTGGCGAAGTCGAGACAGGCGACGGAAAGATCTGCAGTGTCGTTCGGCGACAGCGGCGCAGGTGTTTTCTTGTCCGCCACCAGATGCTTCGAGAAGGCGGTAACGGATGTGACCGGCCCGAACATCGCGCACAGCCATACCAGGTGATACGCGACGTGCTCCACCGTACAGCCTTCCTGCAGTTCCTCGGCGTAAGGGAAGGGCGCGCCCGTCGGACTCTGTACCTTGTCGAGCTGCATCAGATGTGCGGGATTGTCGTCCAGCTCGGCATAGACGAGCACGGGCTTGCCGATCGCGCCGTCGCGCACGGCCTTCCATAGCGTGCAGATCGAATCGGAGTACAGGTTCGGCGGCGCGCCGGTGAACACCACGTCGCGCGACTTCGCCAGCTCGACGAGTTCGCGCGTGCGTTCCAGTTCAGTCGTCAGCGGCTTTTCCGAATACACGTGCTTGCCGGCCTCGAGCGCGCGTTTGATGACGTCGTAATGCGAATGGATGCTGGTCAGGTTGACGACGATCTCCACGCGCGCATCGGCCAGCAGCGCCTCGTAGCTCGGGTAGGCATGAAAGCCGTAGTGCTTCGACACGACGGCCAGCCGCGCCGCATCGATGTCGAAGACGCCGCACACGTCGAGTTCCGGATAAGCCCACTTGCTGCGCATGTAGATGTCGAACACATAGCCGCAGCCGACGAACGCGATCTTCATGCCTGGCCGATTCCCTGCGCTGCCTGCCGATGGATGCTGTTGCGGATCGCTTCCGAGGTCGCGGCGACGGCGATGCTGTCGTCGAGCGGCATGATCCTGCTTTCGATGTCGCCGCGGCCGATGCAGGCGCGCACTTCTTCCGCTTCGTAGTGATAGCCGTTGCCGGCGTAGCGATGATCGAGAAGCGTGCCGCGGCTGCGGCTCGACCGCCCGGTGCGTTGGGCGAGGTGATGGATCAGCCCATGCTGGCGCAGGCGCGCCTTCCAGCCGAACTGCGCTTCCTCATGGCCGCGCGGCGCCTCGCGCGAAAGATAGAGTCCGTAAGGGCGAACGATGGAGCCGCGCACGCCGAGCATGCCTTCCGTACCCAGCACGTGGAAATCATCGGGCGCCCAGGCGCGCAGGCTGACGAAGAACGAACCGATCGCGCCGCTTGCGTAACGCAGCTGGAAGGCGGCGTCTTCATCGACGCCCGATGAGCCGATCGTCCCGGTAGCCTGCACCAGCGTCGGCGTGCCGAGCAGCCATTGCCCGAGCGAGAGCGCGTAGGCGCCGAGATGCGCGACGGCGCCGCCGCCGAGCGCGGGATTGAACATGCCGTTGGCAGCCTGCGGAATCTGCGAGGTGCCGAAATTGCCGCTGACCCAGCGCACATCGCCGATGGCGCGCTCGTCGAGCTTCTCGCGCAGGGCCTGCGCGGCTGGAAGAAATCGCGTCCACATCGCTTCCATCGCGAACACGGATCGCGTGCGGGCCGCTTCGGAAATGCGGATGGCATCGTTCGCCGCGCAGGCCAGCGGTTTCTCGATCAGCACCGGCAGTCCCGCTTCGATGCACATCAACGCGTGCGCTGCATGTTCGGAGGGCGGCGTCGCGATGTACACCGCGTCGACGCCGCCTTCGGTCGCTGCTTGCGCATAGCCCTGGATCGCGCGCGGAATGTTCATCGCTGCTGCGAAGCGCTGCGCCTTCTCGTGTGATCGCGAAGCGACGAAGGTCGCCTGCATGTCGCGCGCTGCGGCGAGCCCCGCGACGAATTTCGCCGAGACGGCGCCCGTGCCGAAGATGCCCCAACGAAATACTGTCACTCGTCCACCGCTGATCGAATCGACATTCTGCTTCTGTCGTGGCCCTGGGCAGTCTGGCGGCAGACTTGCACGACTCGGGCCAGAACGCGGTGGGCACAGTCGCGGTTCCTTGGCGACGGATGTTTATTGCCGAATTTCCGTCGACGCGCCAAACCCCCGGTTTCTGCCGATATTCCATGCGTTTCGCGCGGCGTCTAATAAGTAGCAGGGGCATGAGCGCTGGCCCCAAGTTCGCATTTGCGCGGTGCGTCGTTGCGAACACCATAGGCTCACGCGGGGAACTGCCTCAGTTGAACGCGTCCGACTTTGCAATCAATAGATAACCAAGCAGGAGATCAGACTATGCGCGGACCCAGTCTCTTACTCAGTGGCGTCGTCGCGTCGTTGCTCGCGGCATCGGCGTTCGCCCAGACGAGCGTCGACCGGTCGTTCACCACCGTCAGCAAGGATTGCCCGGGAATCCAGTGGTCGGCGGAAGCGTTGAAGGCCTATCCGAACATTGCCAAGGCGTGCCAGGCGGTCGAAGAGCGCAACGGCAAGACCTATGTGAAGTTCGCCGGCCGTGTCGAACGCAACATCAATCGCGGCGAGCAGCTCAGGATCAATTTCCGCGATGGCGACACGCTGACGCTGACGCCGCCGGCCAACACGACGCTGTACGTGAACGGCAAGGAAACGCCGGTCGCCGATCTGCAGCGCGGTGACAGTCTGCAGTTCTACGTGCCGGAAGATCAGTTCGTCGCGCAGGTGGCACAGAACGATACGCCGCAGACCCAGTACGTCGTCGTGCCGATCGTTTATCGCGAAGTCATTCGTGAGCCCGAACAGTCAGCGGCGGTCCTGCCGCATACCGCCGGCGATCTGCCGCTGGTAGCGCTGTCCGGTCTGATGATGCTGGGCCTGGGTGCCGGCTTCACGATCGCGAGAAAGAAGAAGCACTGATCGTTGCGAACAACCGCGCACCTTCTCCCTGTCCCTCCCTGCAGGGAGGAGGTGTCGCCGGTTCAGCCGCCCGCCGTCTGCGGTTCCGCCCGGGCGTGCACGATGAAGCGCTGCGGCGCCGACCCCACGAAGTAGAACGGATAGCAGGTGACGAGCGTGATCGTCGCCGACGTCGTCGGTGCGAGCACGCTGACGTTGTCCGGGTCGACGATGTCGAGCCGCGTGACGCGGTACTCGCGCGTTGCCGTCAACGTTTCCAGCAGCAGGGTGTCGCCGACTGCGATGTCCTTGAGCGGTCGGAAGAAACCGTCGCGATGTGCGGCGA
Organism: Povalibacter sp.; assembly: GCF_036735925.1. Taxonomy (NCBI): domain Bacteria; kingdom Pseudomonadati; phylum Pseudomonadota; class Gammaproteobacteria; order Steroidobacterales; family Steroidobacteraceae; genus Povalibacter; species Povalibacter sp. Next base: position 12,074 of record NZ_DAINNK010000071.1, on the reverse strand, counting down.
TGCCGATGTTGCCCGAGGCACTGTCGATGTCGGCGGTACCTTCGATGCGGCCCGCGCCGCGATTCAGCGTGAAGTCGCTCGTACCTTCGTAGACGGGTACTTCCAGTTTGAGTTTCGGAATGCGCAGCACGCCTTCCGGAACCCCCTTGTGACTGAGCGTTTCCTTGTATTCCTGCAGCCGCCTGGCGTTCCACAGCGACGTATCCGGCGTGCTGGTCTGCAATGTCCTGGCTTCGCCGCCTGCAGCCGGCGGGGCCGGAGTTGCAGCGGCGATCTGCTGCACGTAAGCGGCGTGCTCATCGCGTGCCTGCCGCAGCGCATCGATGCCATCCTCGCTCGCGTAGGCCGACCACGCGCGTACGCCCGCATAGGTCGCCAGCAACAGACCGCCGGCGGTCCAGCAGAAAATTTCCAGAACTCGTGTCACGCGCATCCCGGTAGCCTACCGCAGCGTCGCTGGGTCGCATCGGTGGCTTCGGTCACTACCTATCGGCGAACGCCGATCGACGGGACGAGGTGGCAAACCGGCACAAAAGTGCGCTAGCTTCGACGCCCGCCGGCAGGGAAGAGCAATGTCATGGTGCGGTGCGTTTTCAGCGACTACGACCAGTTTGCCGATGCCATCAGCGGCCTCGATGGCCGCTACCTCCCGACCGCGCGATCCGACAAAACCTGGTGGATCGATCCCATGCGGGTCGGCCGGTTGCATCTGCAACAGCTGCAGGTCGGTGCCCCGGCGACGTTTGCCGGAGACGGCGAGGCTTTCGCGGCCCTGACCGTCGGCATTCCGTTGACGGATCCCACCGCCATCCGCATCGATGGCGAATCCTTGCGCAATGACTCCTTCATCCTGATCCGGCATGACCGGCCGTTGACCTATTCGTCGCTCGATGCGACCCGCTGGGCGGGCGTGACGGTGCCGTTGCAGTTCGGCGAGGACGTGCACTTCAGGGACGCGGCCGAGTGGAGTGCGGCGATGCTGAGCCGCACCAGCGTGACGGCCAATTCGGCCGCCCTGCGCCGGGTCAGTCTGCTGGTCGCGCTGCTGTGCTCGGGAGGCGATTCGATCAATGTCGACGATCCCGCCGCGCTCGCGGCGGCGGAAGAGGAAATTCTCATCGCGACCGGACAGCTGCTGCATGCCAGCACCTGCGTGAAGCCGTCCCGTGCCGGCCGTCCGCGCGTGACGCGCGAGCGTGTGATCGCGCGCTGTCTGGATCATTTCCGCGAGAACACCGGACAGCTGATTCTCGTGGGCGATCTGTGCCGGGTCGCCGAAGTGTCGGAGCGCACCCTGCGCAATGTGTTCCACGAGTATTTCGGCGTGGGGCCGGTGCGGCTGTTGCGGGCGCGACAGCTGCAGGAAATCCGTACGGCGCTGATGAAGGCCGGGCCGGCGCGGACGGTGTCGGAGATTGCCGCGCGCTTCGGCGTGTGGGATTTCAGTCTGTTCTCGCGCAACTATCGCGCGCTGTACGGCGAGACGCCTTCCGACACGCTGCGCAACTGGCGGCCGCATCGCGATGCGGCGCCGGCACTGGCACTCGAAGCCGACGCGATCCGTTCCTGGATGAACTACGCCTCGCGTCGCTTCCATTCGCACGCGCCGCTGCCGGCGGCGCAAGGCGCCTGAGCAACGCTCAGCAGCTCTCCGTCACGGCCGTGCCGCCGCGCGGCGGCGAACCCGCTGGATCGATCCGGTGCAGGGTGAAATGCACGGCCGTGCCGCGTCCCACTTCGCTCTCGATCCAGATGCGGGTGTCGTGTGCATCGACGATGCACTTGGTGATGTACAGGCCCAGCCCCGTACCGTGCCGTCCTTCGCGCGAGCCGGACCAGTAGGCGTCGAACACCAGCGGCAGATCCTTCGCATCGATCCCGGGTCCGGAATCAGTCACCGAAATCTGCACCTCGTCCTCGCAGCGCCGCGCCGCGATGCCGATCGTGTCGCCATGCCGGCAGAACTTGATGGCATTGCCGAGCAGATTGGCGAGCACCTGCAGGATCCTTTCGCGATCACAGTGCACGACATCGTTCGGATTGTCGCAGTCGAGCATCAGCCGGATGCCCTTGGCCTCGGCCAGCGGCTCGTGAACCGCCGCCGCCTCGCTGGCGACCTTGCCCACCAGCTCCGGCTTGATCGACACGGCGATGTGTCCGTTGCGGATGTTGGTCATGTCCAGCAGGTCGGCGATGACGCGGCTCATCAAATCGACCGTGCTGGAGAGGCGGCTGTGGATCGCGGCCTTGACGTCCTCGCTGAGCTTCTCCGGCCGGCGGCTCAGCAGCTGCACGCCGCTCTTGATCGCCTGCAGGAAATTGCGCACGTCGTGCGAGACGACGGCCAGCACGTCCTCGCGCGCCTGCACGGCTTCGCGCAGCTGCGCTTCGCTCTGCTGCAGCTGGCGGAACTGGTCTGCGAGGCGCTTGCGCTGCTGGTCGAGACTGATGAACGTATCGGCCTTGTGGCGGACCGCATGCGTATCGAGCGGCTTGAGCAGAAAATCCACCGCGCCGGATTCATAGCCGCGAAACACGCGCTGCGCATCGCCGGTGCCGGCCGTGACGAAAATGATGGGGATGTACTTCGAGCGTTCGGCGCCGCGCATGAGTTCGGCGAGTTCGAAGCCGTCCATCTCCGGCATCTGCACGTCTAGAAAGGCCAGCGCGAACTCGTGCTGCAGGATCAGTTCGAGCGCTTCGGTGCCGGAACGCGCGAAGAGAATCTCGGCATCCTCGCGCCGCAGCAGCGCTTCGAGAGCCTCCAGATTCTCCTCGATGTCATCGACGAGGAGGATTTTCGATCGGTCGGTCATGACGGACTCCGTGAGCTGACCGTCGTGGAACGTGCCAGCAGTGCCGGCAGCCGGCGCACGATGTCATCGGGCGACCCGGTGAAGGTCGGCTGGAACAGAGCGAGTGCCGCCAGTGGCATGGCCCCGGCTTCGGCAGACGCGGGCGTCTGCACGATGGTAATCGCACCGGCGGCGTGAATCTCCTGCATGGCGGCCGCGCCATCGACGCTGGCGCCGCTCAGCAGGATGGCGATCATGGCCGCGCCGTACGTGTCGCGCGCCGATTCGAACAGCACGTCGATGGACGGTCGCGAAAAATGCACCGGCGCATCGGCCGACAGCGCAAAGGCGCGATGCGACTCGACGAGCAGGTGATAGCCGGGCGGTGCGACGTAGACGGTGCCCGGCACCAGCGGCTCCTTGTCTTCGGCCTGTTTCACCGGCAAGGCGCAATCGATTGCGAGCAGTTCGGGCAGGCCGTCGGGCGGTCGCGACGACAGATGCAGCACCACGATCACGGGCAGATCCAGCGCGGCAGGCAGGCAGCGCAGGATCGCGCGCAGCACATCGAATGCGCCGGCCGATCCGCCGATCAGCAGCGCGGCGACCGCCGGTCCGGGTGCGATGCCCTGTACCCCGAGTGCGCCGCTCATCAGTCGATCCTCCGGAAAATCTTCTGTCCCGTTCCCATCTCCTGGAAGCGCGTCGCGTGGGCGGAGAACCGCACGGACTCCCGGGTGCCGAGACACAGAAAACCGCGCGGACACAGCGCCTCGGCAAACAGACCGAGCGCGCGGTCCTGCAGTTCGCGATCGAAATAGATGAGCACGTTGCGACAGGACACGAGCTGCACTTCCGAGAAGATGCTGTCGGTCGCGAGGCTGTGATCCGCGAACGTGATGCGGCGCCGCAGTTCCTGCGACATCACCGCGTTGTCGGCATCGGCATGATAGAAGTCGCCGAGCGAGCCCTGTCCGCCGGCGGCGCGGTAGTTGAGGATGAACTGCTGCAGGCGATCCAGCCGGTAGATGCCGGCCTGCGCGCGCCGCAGGCTGTCGTCGTTGATGTCGGTGGCGTAGATGAGCGTGCGATCGAGCAGGCCTTCCTCGGCGAGCAGGATCGCGTACGAATACGCTTCCTCGCCGGTGCTGCAGCCGGCGATCCAGAGCTTGAGCGACGGATAGGTGGCGAGGATCGGCACCACCTGCCGGCGCAGCGCCAGGAAGAATTCGGGATCGCGGAACAGGTCGGTCACCTGGATCGTGAGATAGGCCAGCAGGCGCGGAAACATGTGCGGGTCGTGCAGGATGCGTTCCTGCAGGCCCGAGATGCTGTCGCAATGCAGTCCGCTCAGCGCCTGCAGCAGACGCCGGCGCACCGAAGCGATCGCGTACTGGCGAAAGTCATAGTGATAGCGCTGATAGATCGCCTCCAGCAGCAGCCGGATTTCCAGGTCTGTGACCTCCGGCCTCAACGCGGTGCTCCGGGCGGCGGCATCCAGATGCGCAGCAGCGACAGCAGCTTCTCGATGTCGATCGGCTTGGTGATGTAGTCGTTGGCGCCGGCGTCGAGGCAGCGCTGGCGGTCGTCCGGCATGGCCTTGGCCGTCAACGCGATGATCGGCAGGTTGCGCAACGCCGGATGGCTGCGGATGCGGCGCATCGCTTCGAGCCCGTCCATCTCCGGCATCATGATGTCCATGAGCACGAGGTCAATGTCTTTGCGGCGTTCCAGCGTCGCCAGTGCCTCGTTGCCGTTGCGCGCGATCTCCAGCAGCGCGCCGTGCGGTTCGAGCACGCGACTGATGGCGAAGACGTTGCGCACGTCGTCCTCCGCGAGCAGGATGCGGCGCTTGTCGAACACCGATTCGCGACTGCGCGCGACGCGCAGCATGCGCTGCTGTTCGGCCGGCAGCGAAGCTTCGACCCGATGCAGGAACAGCGTGACTTCGTCGAGCAGCCGTTCCGGTGAACGCGCGCCCTTGATGATGATGGACTTGGAATAGCGGCGCAGCTGCTGCTCTTCGTCGGCCGACAGCGAGCGGCCGGTGTACACGATCACGGGCGGGAAGGCGTAGGAGTCGTCCTCCGCCATCTTCTGCAGCAGCTCCAGGCCCGAGGCATCGGGCAGCGACAGATCGAGCACCATGCAATCGAAGGTCATCTTCTGCAGTTGCCCGAGGGCCTCCGCCGCCGTGGGCACGGCGACGGTTCGCACCAGCTCCGACTGCAGCAGCCGCTCGATGCTGTCGCGCTGCAGGCGGTTGTCTTCCACGATCAGCACATTGCGCTGTTCCTGTGCAGCCTTGCTCTCCAGGGCGGCGAGCGCGGTGATGAGCTGTTCGCGGTCGACGGGCTTCTTGAGCACATTGGCCGCGCCCATTTCCAGCGCCGTCTGCGAATAGTCGAAGCCGGAGATCACCTGCACCGGGATGTGGCGCGTCGCCGGGTTGTGTTTCAGGCGGTCGAGCACCGACAGTCCGGTGTGATCCGGCAGCCGGATGTCGAGCACGATGGCCGTGGGCCGGTGACGGAACGCCATGTCGATGCCTTCGTCGGCCGACGAGGCGATGAGACAGTCGAACTGGAAGCTGCTGGCCAGCGTCGCGATCGTGGCGGCAAACGCCGGATCGTCTTCGATGATGAGCAGGATGCGACCGCTCGTTGCCGCCGCCGGCGGTACGTCCGCGGGAGCCGCCGACTTCGCGGCGCGTCGTGCAGGTGTACTGTGCGCCGTGCCCGGTGAGAGCGCAGCGGGCGGCGACGCCGGCGTCGCACGCTCCTGCAGCGGCATCGTCTGCGGAATGAGCAGCGTGAATGTGCTGCCGGCGCCGGGAACGCTCTGCAGTTCGATACGTCCGCCGAGCAGCGCCGCCAGTTCGCGGGAGATCGACAGGCCGAGACCGGTGCCGCCGAAGCGACGGTTGGTCGTGCCGTCGGCCTGCCGGAACGGTTCGAAAATGATGCCGTGCTGTTCCGCCGCGATGCCGATACCCGTGTCTTCGACCGCAAAACCGATCCAGTCCGCGCGATCCGCGCCCTCGGGCACGAACACACTCAGCCGCACGTGACCCTGCATCGTGAATTTCAGGGCATTCGACAGCAGGTTCTTGAGGATCTGGCGCAGGCGCTGCGAATCGGTGCTGAGCGCCACCGGCACATCGGCAGCGACGTCGATCTCGAATGCGACCGACTTCTGCTCGGCCAGCGGCGAGAAAGTCTGGCGCATGTTGTCGAGCAGCGATTGCATGCCGATCGTTTCGCGTTTGACGTCGATCTGGCGCGCCTCGATCTTGGACAGATCGAGGATGTCATTGATGAGTTCGAGCAGATCGTTGCCGGCGGAGTAGATGTTGCTCGCGAACCGCACCTGCTCCGCGGTGAGGTTGCCGTCCTGGTTGTCGGCGAGCAGCTTCGCGAGGATCAGCGAGCTGTTGAGCGGCGTGCGCAGCTCGTGTGACATGTTGGCGAGAAACTCGCTCTTGTACTGGTTGGCGCGTTCGAGTTCGCCGGCTTTCTCGCTCAGCACAGTCTGCGCGCGCGTGAGATCGTCGCGCTGCTGCTCGAGCATCTGGGTGTATTCCTCGAGCTGCGTGTTGTTCTGCGCGAGCTGCAGCTGCTGCATTTCGAGGTGCGCCTGCGATTCCTTCAGCGCCCTGGTCTGGACCTCCAGCTCCTCGTTGCTGACGCGCAGTTCTTCCTGCTGCGTCTGCAGTTCTTCGGCCTGACGCTGCGTTTCTTCCAGCAGGTCTTCGAGGCGCGTGCGATCCCTGGAGGCGCGCACCGCGCGCGCCAGCGATTCCGACGTGCGCTCCAGCAGTTCGCGATGAGCGCGCGTGGTTCGCTGCAGGAATCCCAGCTCGATGACGGCCTGCACGTCCTCTTCCGTCATTGCGGGGGCGATCAGCAGTTCGCGCGGCGCCGTCTGGCCGAGGGCGGAGGACACCGGCAGATAGTTCGCCGGCAGGTCCGACACCTGCAGCGTGCGCCGATCGCGGGCTGCCTGTCCGGGCAGACTGTCGCCGGGCCGCAGCAGCGATTCGGCTGCCTCCGGCGCGAGCGCATAGCCCGCGACGCGACGGAAATTGCCGTCGCTGCCGGCGATGTAGATCGCGCCGACCTGGGCGCCGAGCGAATGCGCCAGGAACGACAGGGCCGACTCGCCCAGCACGCCGAGGCGGTTCTCGCCCTGCAGGCGCGTGGCGAACTGCATCGACAGGATGCGCAGCCATCCTTCCATTTCACGCTGTCGATAGTCGCGCGACGACGTCGTCGCGAACACGGCGATCAGCACCAGCAGCAGCATCGCGCCGCCGACCGTGACGAAGACGGAGAACTGCGAGGCCTGCTGCCAGTCCGCTTCGCGCTGCTGCAGGAGCGTGTTCTCGTCCTGCACCATCGTCGCCACGTACTCGCGAATCTGGTCCATCGTGGTCCGGCCGCGGTCGGTGCGCACGGCGGCGATCGCGTCCTGGACATTGCCGGCGCGGCGCAGCTCGATCGTGCGGTTGAGTTCGGCGAACTTGGCATCGATGAGTTCCTGCAGCGTAGCGAGCCGTTCCAGCTGGCGCGGATTGTCGGACACCAGTTGCTGCAGCCGCCGATGGCCGGCAGTGACATTCGATGCCGACGCGGAGAAAGGCTCGAGGTAGGTTTCATCGCCCGTGAGCAGGTAGCCGCGCTGCGACGTTTCGGCGTCGATCAACAGGGCCTGCAGATTTCGCAGTGCGCTGCTGACTTCGACGGTATGCGCGACCAGTTCGCGCGATTCGGTGCGGCTCTGCAGCGTGGTGTAGGTGGCGATGCCGATCAGCAGCGTGGCCAGGATCTGCAGCACGAAGCCGACGAACGTGCTCCAGGGCAGCGGCAGTCGGGAATGAACGTGATGGATGTCGGCAGCGGCTTCGTTGGCTGTCATTGTTGTAGTCCGAGGAATCTCGACGCCAATGGTACGGGAGGCGTCGGGGCATGGGTCGGGGCACGGGCTGTCGGGACTTGAACTCGAGATCCGCAAGCCGGACGAGCCGCACTTGCCGGAAATGGCCGGAAATGGCGGTCCTCCCGCAACCGCGGCGTGCAACGCGTGGGTGCTTGTAAAGGTTCCGCCGACAGCGGCGCCGTCGACGACGGTCTCGGTATCGGGCGTTCCCGCTCCCACGGGAACTCCCGGCGGCCCGTTTCTAGATCCTTCCCATCAGCAGCAACACGATCAGCACGATCAGGACCACACCCAGCAGGCCGCTCGGTCCATAGCCCCATCCCCGGCTGTACGGCCAGGCCGGAACCGCACCGATCAGCAGCAGGATCAGAATGATCAACAGAAGGGTGCCCATGCAGACTCCTTTGAGTGAATGAACGTTGTCGTGACGCCCGCTCAATTCGCGTCGGGCATGACAAGTTTCCGCAGGGACGCGGCCGATCATCACGGCACCTGCGATCGCAGCGCGAACCGCGTCGGCACGGCCAGTTCCATCGAGACTACGAAAACGACCGACGCGACTTCGAGCGCGAAGACACCGCAGCTTACGGCCGGTCGACCGAAGGCATCGGCGACTATGGCGGCTACGGCGGCGGCAGTCGGGGGACTTACGGCGAAGACGCCGGCCGGCGCTGGGGCAGCGAATCCCCGTACGGCAATTCCGCATACGGCAATGATCGCGGCAGTCAGTCGCAATCGCATCGCGGCAAGGGACCCAAGGGCTATCAGCGTTCCGACGAACGCCTGAAGGAAGTGATCTGCGAACGTCTTTCGGACGATCCGCGCATCGATGCCAGCGAGATCACCCTGACGGTGAGCGGCGGCACCGTGAAGCTGACCGGCCTGGTCGACAACCGTCGCGACAAGTTCGAGGTCGAGGAACTGGTCTCGCAGTGCAGCGGCGTCAAGGACGTGGACAACCAGCTGCGCGTGCAGCCGGGATTCGCGACCGGCTATGGCGCCAGCGGCCTCGACAGTGCGTCATCCGGCTCGCGGCGACCGGAGGCGACATCGACGACTGCGGGCCTGAGCAGTCCTGCGAAGAAGCAGTAGTCAGTCGTCAGCGGGAGGGCGGTGCTCGTCCTCCCGCTGCCGTTCCCGCAGGTTCCGGGTCAGGCGCGTCATGAGTGCGCAGCGACGCGGTCCTTCTGCTGTTGCTTCTTTTCCCGCTCTTCGAGCACGAGCGTGTACGCAACGTAGTACTTGTAGATGTTGCTGACGTACTGGACGGTTTCCTGGCCGACCTTTTCGGCCACGACCTGCTCGACGTTGTTGAACCACTTGTTGGGATCGAGCCCGCGCTGTTCGGCCAGCTTGCGCAGGCTGCGGATGCGATTCGGTCCCGCGTTGTAGGAAGCGAAGGCGAACAGCGCCTTGTTGATCTCGTCCATCGGCTCGTTCGCGTAGTACTCGTCGATCATAAAGCGGATGTACTTCACGCCGGCATGGATGTTCGGCTCGAGCTTGTGGATGTCGCCGACCTTGAGGTCCTTGCCGGTCGCCGGCATGACCTGCATGACGCCCACGGCGCCGACCTTGCTGCGGACCTTCTGATCGAGCCCGGATTCCTGGTAGCCCTGCGCGGCCATCAGCACCCAGTCGACCTTGTACTCGCCGCCGTACTTGCGAAACAGCTGGCCGAGTTCGGCGAACTTCTTCATCTCGGCATCGGTCGTCGCGTTCTTCACCCAGCGCGTGTCCTTCAGATATCGCTGCAGCACGACGTTGCCGAACTGCGTGCCGCGCGCGACAGTCTTCATGAACGCGTCGAGTTCCGCCTTGAGCTGCGGACTGTTCTTGCGGATGGCGAAGGCGATGTCGCCGCCGTCGTTCACCACCAGATCCTCGCGCACCTTCATGGCCGGGAAGACATTGGCCCAGAACAGGCCGAGATAGCGATCGACCACCGTGTACCGGATCAGTCCGGCATTGACCATTTCGAGCACGTCTTCGTCCTCGAAGGTGGCCGGGGCTTCGCGCAGCACGATCGGCGACTTGCCGCGCCGGCGCAGATCGTCATTCAGCGCGGTCAGGCTCTCGTAGTAGCTCGACGCCCGGCGCACGAACACTTCCCGTCCGGCGAGATCGTCGATGGACGCGAGGGCCGGCGCATCCGGCGCGGTCACGACGATTTCCTTGACGCCCTGCGCGAGCGGGGCGGCGAAGTCCACCTGCGCGGTGCGCTGCGGCGTCACGGTCAGGTTCGTCGCGACGATGTCGCCCAGGCCGGCATTGAGATGCGGCAGCAGCTGGTCGCGCGAGGTCGGGATGAAGAGCGTCACGACGCGCAGCTTCTTCAGCTTGTGCTTCTTGTTCACCGCCTCGCCGAACGCCTGCATCATTTCGTAGCTGAGTCCGCGCTGCGTGCCGCCGTCGATGAAATAGAACATCTTGCTGTGCGGCACGAGGATGCGAATGACGCGCCGTTCGATCATCGCGTCGAGATCGCCCTGCCAGGGACGATTGGTCAGGGTGATGTCGAGAGGGTCGTCGGCGGGTTCGTCGGCAGCGGTCGCAGCCGACGGTTCATTCGCGGCAGGCGGGGTCGTCGCATCGTCAGGCGCAGCGACCGCGGCAGGGGGCGCTGCCTCCGTCGTATCCGGCGCCGCTTCCTTGCCGTCGCCGCCGCCACAGCCGGCCAGAAGGCACGTCGCGATCAACGCTACGGGACGCAGCATGCGCTTCTCCTGTCGTCACGGTGCGCGGATTATTTCTCCCGATCCTGCGGCGCCGCATCCGTAGTAGAGGAAGGCGGTCTGCCGCGTCTACGGGTGATAGCGCTGATGCAGCCGGTTCATGCCCGCGATCCAGCGATCGCGATCCGCGACCTTGCGCTGCATGTACTCGGTGACCTCGGCGTGCGGCAGGATCAGGAATTTCCCGGCTGCCAGCCCGGCGACGACGGCTTCGGCGACCTCTTCCGGCTCCATGATGCCGTTCACGCTCGCGACGTCGCCTTCGTTCCCCGCGATCATGTCGGTGCGCACGGCCTGCGGGCACAGGACCGATACCTTGATGCCCTGGTGGGCATGAGTCAGTGCGATCCATTCGGCCAGGCCGACGGCCGCATGCTTGGTGACGGTGTAGGTGACGCTGCCGATCTGGGACAGCAGTCCGGCGGCCGACGCCGTGTTGAGCAGATAACCGCCGCCGCGCTGGATCATGCGCGGCACCAGGTGACGCGCCGCGTACACATGTGCCATGAGATTCACGTCCAGCATTTTCTGCCAGGCCGCATCCGGCGCATCGAGCCCCTGCCCGACGCCGATGCCGGCATTGGAACAGAACAGATCGATCGGGCCGTGCGTGCGCTCGACGGCCTCGATGAACGCCGCGATATCTGCTTCGTTGCCGACATCGACCCGATGCGCGGACCCGCCGATCTCGGCTGCGACGGCCTGCGCGTTCGGCAGATCGATATCTGCGACCGCGATGTGGCGCGCACCCTCGCGCGCAAACCGCCGAGCCAGTGCCCGCCCGATTCCCTTGCCGCCACCCGTGATGGCGATGACTTTGCCTGCGAGTTGCATGTGTGTCCCCCTGAGGTCATAGGAATGAGAGCCGCAAAAGACCGCATAAAAGAGGCAAAGAGGTCAGAAGGAAGCGATCTTCTTTTGCGGTCTTTGCGGCCTACCGTTTCCGCATGATAGCGGCCCGCAGCGGCAATCCGCAGTCGCGCCGCCGATGGCCGCGCGTATATTCGTGAAGAACTGCAGTCGGAGAGAAGCCATGAATCCCGGGCATCCATTCCTCGTCGTCGCAATGCTGGTGGTGCTGTGCGCGTGTTCCGATCGTTCCGCCGCTCCGGCTGCGCCAGTGCCGTCGTCGCCCGCCACGCAGGCGCCGGCGGTGAGCCGCGCCAATCCGGCCTCCGAGAACTGCATTCAGCAGGGCGGTCAGCTGCGCATCGAGAAAACGCCCCGGGGCGACGAGTACGGCGTCTGCATTTTCGAAGACAACCATCAATGCGAAGAGTGGGCATTGCTGCGCGGAGAATGCCCCGCCGGCGGCCGCCGCATCACGGGATACGCCACCGAAGCGGGACGCTATTGCGCCATCACGGGCGGCACGTACACGGTCACTGCCGGCGACGATGCCGCGACCGAGAAAGGCACCTGCCAGTTGCCCGGCGGCAAGCAGTGCGATGCGGACGCCTATTTCCGCGGCGAGTGCACGCGTAACCGATAACTGGCCGCCCAAGGCAAAGATATGTCTTGAGCGCGCTGGCCGCGTTCCCTTTGCCGCGCAACTCGACGAGACTTCGCCTCCGTTATTCCTGTTCATACATAACGAGAAAGCGTC
>NZ_DAINNK010000070.1:0-25607 GCF_036735925.1 Povalibacter sp. | reverse complement strand
GAAGGGAAAGTTCCGCGCTCGTTTCCTGCTGTGGGGCCGGCTTGAGCCGGCCTGGAAATGTCAGGCTGAAGCCTGACCCACAGGAAGGATTCCTGTTGTGGGGCCGGCTTGAGCCGGCCGGGAATGTCAGGCTGAAGCCTGACCCACAGGAAGGATTCCTGCTGTGGGGCCGGCTTGAGCCGGCCGGGAATGTCAGGCTGAAGCCTGACCCACAGAAGGATTCCTGTTGTGGGGCCGGCTTGAGCCGGCCGGGAATGTCAGGCTGAAGCCTGACCCACAGGAAGGATTCCTGCTGTGGGGCCGGCTTCAGCCGGCCTGGGAATGTCAGGCTGAAGCCTGACCCACAGGGGAAAGAAATGAAAGAGAGGCGCCGTCAGATCTCCGCAAAAATCATCGCCGGATGCTCCAGGCATTCCTTCAGCGCCTGGATCAGCGACGCCGCATCGTGACCGTCGACGAAGCGATGATCGAAGGAACTCGACAGATTCATCATGCGACGCACCGCGATCTCGCCGCGGATGATGACGGGCCGCTCGACCGCGTTGTTCACGCCGATGATCGAGACTTCCGGTGCATTGATGATGGGCGTGGAGGCAATGCCGCCGAGCCGGCCGAGACTGGTCAGGGTCAGGGTCGATCCCGACAGCTCATCGCGCGTGGCCTTGTTGTTGCGCGCCGCTTCGCTGACGCGCCGGATTTCGCCAGCGACTTCGCCGAGCGAACGCTGCTCGACGTTGCGTACCACCGGCACCTTCAGGCCATCGGGCGTCTGGGTGGCAATGCCCAGATGCAGCGGCCGATAGCGCATGAGCACATTGCGTTCGCTGTCGTAGCGCACGTTGCACTGGGGGAATCTCGGTAGGATACGCACCAGCGCCAGTGCAATGAACGGCAGGTAGGTGTACGACGGCGCGCCTTTCGGCTGCTTCGCATTGAGATGCTGGCGCAGCGATTCCAGTTCGGTCACGTCGACTTCCTCGACGTACGAGAAATGCGGAATCGTCTGCACCGTCTGCAGCATGCGCTGCGCGATCAGGCGGCGCATGCCGATGACGGGCACTTCCTCGACTTCGACGCCCGCCGGACGGGCCGTCGGTGCTTTCGCGGTGGAGCGCCGCTCGACGAAGCTGTTGAAGTCCTCGCGCGAAATACGTCCGCCGGGGCCGCTGCCCGGCACCTTCGCCAGTTCGATGCCGGCCTCGCGCGCGCGACGCCGCGTGGCCGGCGACGCCATCACACGTCCACCGGTCGACGCGGGCGCTTCCGCAACCTTCGCCGCCTTCGTCGGTGGCGTCGACGCTGCTGTTGCCGGCGTTGTTTGTACAACTGGCGGCGCCGGTGCCCGCTCCGGCGCGCTGCTGGCCGCCGCAGCAGCATCGGTTTCGAACACGACCAGTTCGGCACCGACCGGCACGCTGTCGCCGGGCTGACCGGCAATCGACACGATGCGACCGCTCACCGGCGCCGACACTTCGACCGTGGCTTTCTCGGTCATCACATCGAGGATGACCTGCTCTTCCTTCACTACGTCACCGGGCTTGACGTGGCACGCGACGATCTCCGCGGCCACGGTGCCTTCGCCCAGGTCGGGCATCTTGAAGATGTAACGACTCATGCGGCTGCCTTCACTTTCTTCAGGGCGGCGTTGATGCGTTCCTGTCCAGGAAAGTATTCCCACTCGAATGCGTGCGGATACGGCGTGTCCCAGCCGGCAACCCGTTCGATCGGCGCTTCGAGATTCCAGAAGCATTCTTCCTGGATCGTCGCCGCGAGCTCGGCGCCGAACCCGGCGAAGCGCGTGGCTTCATGCACGATCACGCAGCGGCCGGTTTTCTTCACCGATGTCGCAATGGTTTCGACATCGAGCGGCACGATGGACCGCAGGTCGATGATCTCCGCATCGGTGCCGCTGGCCTTCGCTGCCGCTTCGGCCACGTGCACCAGCGTGCCGTAGGTGATCACGGTGACCTCGTTGCCGGGCTTCACGATTTCGGCGCGTCCCATCGGCACGGTGTAGTGCCCTTCCGGCACCTCGCCCTTCGGATGCGCACTCCACGGCGTCGCTGGTTTGTTGGGATCGCCATCGAACGGACCGTTGTAGAGCCGCTTCGGCTCGAAGAAGATCACGGGATCGTCGTCTTCGATCGCGGAAATCAGCAGGCCCTTCGCATCGTAGGGATTCGAGGGCATCAACACCTTGATGCCGCAGATGTGCGCGAACAGCGCTTCCGGACTCTGCGAATGCGTCTGGCCACCGCGAATGCCGCCGCCGGCCGGCACGCGCACGGTCACGGGGGCGAACATGTCACCGGCCGTGCGATAGCGCAGTCGCGCCAGCTCGCTGGTGATCTGGTCGAAGCCGGGATAGATGTAGTCGGCGAACTGGATTTCGGCCACGGGGCGCAGTCCGTTCGTCGCCATGCCGATGGCCGCGGCGATGATGCCGCCTTCGGCGATCGGCATGTCGAGCACGCGGTGTTCGCCGTGCTTGCGCTGCAGTCCGTCGGTGCAACGGAACACGCCGCCGAAGTAGCCGACGTCCTGCCCCATCACGACGACCGATCGATCGCGGCCGAGCATCACGTCCATCGCCGAGTTCAGCGCCTGCACCATGTTCATCTGGGCCATGTTCAGCGCCCCTCCCGCAGCTTGCGCAGTTCGTCGCGCTGGCGACGCAGGTGATCGGGCAGTTCCTTGAACACATCGTCGAACAGCGAATCGGGATCGAGCGACGGACCTTCCGTCATCGTTCCGTAGGAGACGGACTCCTTCCAGTTGTCGGCGACGAGTTCGGTGATCTCCCGTTCCAGCCGCTGGTGCTGATCTTCGGACCAGGCGCCAGTGGCGATCATGTGCTGCTTCAGGCGCTCGATCGGATCGCCGAGCGGGAAGTCCTTCCACTCCTCCTTCGGCCGGTAGCGCGACGGATCGTCGCTGGTCGAATGCGGGCCCGCGCGATAGGTGACGTGTTCGATGAGTGTGGCGCCACCGCCGGTGCGTGCGCGCTCGGCGGCCCATTGCGTCACGGCATAGATCGCGAGGAAGTCGTTGCCGTCGACGCGCAGGCCGGGAATGCCGTAGCCGGGGCCGCGCGCCGCGAAGGTCTGCTGCTCGCCGCCGGCAAATCCCTGAAACGTGGAAATCGCCCACTGGTTGTTGACGACGTTGATCAGCACGGGCGCGCGATACACGGCCGCGAACGTGAGCGCGTGATGGAAGTCGGCTTCGGCCGTTGCACCCTCGCCCGTCCAGGTCGCGGCGATGTGGTCCTCGCCCTTGATCGCGGCCGCCATCGCCCAACCCACGGCCTGCGGCACCTGGGTCGTGAGATTGCCGGAGACGGAGAAAATGTTGCCGCCGGTCCAGTGATACATGATCGGCATCTGCCGGCCCTTGCACATGTCGCGCGAGTTCGACAGACATTGGCACATCAGGTCGACGAGATTGTGACCGCGGGCGACATGCAGACCCTGCTGCCGGTACGACGGAAAGAGCATGTCGCCCGGACGCAGCGCCATCGCCTGCGCCACCGACACGGCTTCCTCGCCCGTCGAGCGGATATAGAAGGAGATCTTTCCCGAGCGCTGTGCGCGCTGCATGCGATCGTCATACGCGCGCGTCGTCATCATGTGTCGCAACGCGACCTGCAGTTCCGGCGCCTCGAGATGCGGATCCCATTGACCGACGGCGCGATGGTTGTCATCGAGCACGCGCACGAGCGTGGTGGCAAGACTGGAGATCGTATCGGCCGGCGCCTTGGTGTCCGGACGCGACACACTGCCGGCGGGAGCGAGCTTGAGATAGCCGAAATCGGCGGCTTCCCCGGGGCGAGCCGGCGGATGGGGAACATGAAGGCGCGATGCGGATGGCATGCGGGGTGTTCTCCTGATGGTTGTTCTGACAGCAGACAGCCCTGATCTGACGCATCAGCGTACGGAAAAGAGCCGTGACGCTCATTGCCAAACTTGCAAAAAACAGGCGGTTTCTGAAATATCCGTTTCAGTATCCAAATATTCGTGCAACAGGCAATGCAGAGATGACGCAACGGGAACTGGACCGCACCGACCTCAAGATCCTCGACGTGCTGCAGCACCAGGGGAATCTTTCGGCAGCCGAGATCGCCGAAAAGGTAGGCCTCACAGCCACGACGGCCTGGCGCCGCATCTCACGGCTGGAAGAGGACGGCGTCATCAAGCAGCGCGTGACGCTGCTGAACCGCGAAGCGGTGGGACTTCAGGTCACGGTGTTCGCGCACGTGCGGCTGTCGAGCCAGGGGGGCGATGCGGTGACGAAGTTCGAGCAAGCCGTGCGCAAGCATCCCGAAATCCTGGAATGCTTCACCATGCTCGGTGAAACCGACTTCCTGCTGCGCGTCGTCGCGCGCGACCTGAAGTCGTACGAGTCATTCTTTCGCGACCACCTGTCGCGTTTCCCCGGTGTGCAAGTCGTGAACTCGTCGCTCGCGCTGTCGGCGATCAAGGAGACGACGGTGTTGCCGCTAGCAAAAAACTAAAGCGCCCCTCCTCCACAGTTCGCGAAGCTTCATGCCTCTTGACCTGGGTCCTGTCCGGTCACTATGTCTGACGGAGGAACCATGGGTCGCTTCTCCACAACAAGGATGCTGTCGTAGAAATGCAGCGAGTGCACTGACCTGGTGAAATCGGTCACCGACAATTTCTGCTGTCGCAACTTGTACCATCGATTCTGCCGTTTTCTGTCTGAATCGCGAACATGCCAAGCATGAATGTAGTCGATGAAATTCTTGCTGTATTCGATGAATGTATTCTTTGCTCTATAGCCACCGCCATACCCACGCCAGTAGGAGGTATGCAAGTCTTCGCATAGATAGACCCCATCGTGCGCGACATGGGGGAACAGTTCTTCGAAGGTGGTTATCTGCTGCGTCATCGTGTGTCCGCCGTCATCAATCAAAATGTCAATGACGGGCACGCGCTCTTTCAATGAACGTAAGAAAGATCGGTCTTCTTGACTGCCGATCAGTACTTCAACCTGCTCCTCCGCAAATGCTGCGCAGTCTGGATTGATATCAACACCGACGATCCGCGCCTTTGGGCCAAAGTAGTTCTTCCACATCTGCAGTGAACCACCCTTGAACACGCCGATCTCAACAATGGTCACCTCCTGGTCGCGGTATCGCGAGAAATGACGGTCGTAGATCTCAAAGTAGTGCTTCCATTTGTGGATTACTCGATCGGAATTGCCATAAAAATAGCGTTCAAGATCATTCATATTCCGTGCTTCCTATCAGACACATCCATTTTTGCGCTTTTGGCGCGCTCACGCTCATGCCGGAGATCGCGGCTATGCCCTGAACTAACCGCGCACCCTCCGCAACAGCGCCGCACCCGCCGAATACCCGCCGCCGAACGCGACGATGACGCCGGTGTCGCCGGGCTGCAGGCGTTCCCAGTAGCGGTGATAGGTGATGGCGACACTGGCGCAGCCGGTGTTGCCGAGTTCCTGGATGGTGAGCGCCGCGAGTTCGGGCGGGACTTTCAGGTGTTCGATCACGCAATCGATGATGCGCTTGTTGGCCTGGTGGGGAATCATCAGCTTCAGGTCTTCGAGTGCGATGCCGTGTCGACCGAGGATGTCATGCGCCGCGGCGACCATCTCGCGACAGGCGTGCATGAAAATGTCCTTGCCGTGCAGCATCACCAGGCCGTCCTGGTGCGGCACCATCTGGATGCCTTCCGGGCCGCGACCGAGATCGCCGCGACCGATCGCGCGGACGTCGACGATCTGCACGCCCTGCCCGCCCGGCTCTTTCGATACCAGCAATGCGGCGGCACCATCGCCCCAGAGATGACCGGACTTTTCGTCCGCATCGCGCGAGTAAAGGCTGTTGTGTTCGACCGCGATCACCAGCGCCTTCGACGCGCGTCCCGACTGGAAATAGGTCCAGGTGATTTCCAATGCGTCGATGAAGGACGAACAGGCGGTCGACACGTACAGGGCGCGCGCATCGCGGATGCTGAAATGTTTCTGCACGACATGGGCGATCGTGCCGATCGTGTCCCAGGGGGTGTAGGACGCGCCGATGATCAGGTCCACGCCTTCGAGCAGTTGCGGCGCATCGCGCACCAGATTCTCGACGGCCGCGATCGACATCGTGTTGGCGTTCTCGCCCTGCGCGGCACGGCGACGCTCGCGGATGCCGGTGAGTTTTTCGAACCACTCGGTCGGGCGTCCGGTCAGGTTGCTGAAATATTCGTTGTCGACGACGCGCGCCGGCACGTAATCGGCAGAAGCATGAATGAACACGAGACGGGTCGACTCCGGGGCAGGATTTGGCGGCGCGGGATTATGCCACGGTGTCGGGGTGGCCTCGGGGATGGGATTCGCTCTCTGCCTGAGTGGGGCCGGCTTCAGCCGGCCTTTTGAGGAGTCAGGCTGAAGCCTGACCTACAGCAGAGGCCGGCTGAAGCCGGCCCCACAGGCAGAAATCCGGCGCTGCTGCCACGCCTCGATGATGCGATGGATGGCCTGTACCCCGTCGGTCAGCGCCGCCGGCCCCGGCTGCAGGATGATCGGCGACTTGATTTCATGCAGTTCGTTCGCCGCCACTGCCGGAACCGCGTCCCAGCCGGCTCGCCCGCGCACGATTTCCGGCCGGAATTTCTTGCCGCACCACGAACCCAGGATGAGATCTGGCGCTGCAGCGATGACTTCTCGCGGGTCGGCAATGATCCGGTCCTTGCCCAGCGAATGCTTCGCGTACTGGGGAAAGCACTCCACCCCGCCGGCAATCTCGACGAGTTCCGAAACCCAGCGGCTGCCGGCAATCAGCGGTTCGTCCCATTCCTCGAAGTACACGCGCGGCCTGACGGTCCATTGCGCCGCCATCGCGCGGATCCGATCGAGCCCGGCAGTCAGTTCATCACACAGCATCTCGGCGCGCGCCTGGCAGCCGTCCATGCCGCCAAGCGTGCGGATCATCGCAAGGATGCCGGCCACATCGCGGTGATTGAACACATGCACGTCCACGCCGCGACGTATCAGATCCGCCGCGATGTCCGCCTGCAGATCCGAGAACCCGAGAACCAGATCGGGCTGCAGCTCGCAGATACGGTCGATCTTCGCGCTGGTGAATGCCGACACCTTCGGCTTTTCCTTGCGGGCACGCGCCGGCCGCACCGTGAAGCCGGAAATACCGACGATGCGCTGGTCCTCGCCGAGCAGGTACAGCGTTTCGGTGGTTTCTTCGGTGAGACAGACGATGCGGCTGGGGTGGTCGGAGGGCATGCGGCGAACTGTCGATACTTCGTACCGGGCGGTCAACTCACCGCACAAGGAGCCAAGAGAATGGCCGCAAAAAGGCGCAGAAGACTCAAGGCAAGAAGCGAGAATTTGTTCTTTTGACCTTGCGTCCTTTTGCGCCTTCTTGCGGCTATTCCTCTCTCCGAATCACTCCGGGGCTCAGAACAACTCCGGGTCAGCTTCCACGATGCCGCCCGCTCCCGACTTCACGATCGCCGCCAGTGCATGCGCCTGCGGCAGTACTTGCTCGACGTAGGCACGCACGATCTGCTGCTTCGATCGGTAGAACTCGCGATCGTCGCTCATGTAACGCTCGGCGAGATCGTGCGACTTCGCCATCAGCCAGCCGCCGATCACGAGACCGCTGAGCATGAGATAGGGAACGGCGACGGCCTGCGCGCGCTCCGGATCCTGTTTGGCCGACTGCAGCAGGTTTGTCGTGGCTTCGCGCAGCAATCCGACGGCAGCGAGTGCCGACGCTGCGGATGCCTGTTTGGTCAGCGGCTCGAGTTCTTCCACCATGTCGGCGATGAGCCGGCTCATCGCTTCACCGGCGTCGCGCACCACTTTGCGTCCCACCAGATCTCCCGCCTGAATGCCGGTGGTGCCCTCGTAGATGGTCGTGATGCGAACGTCGCGATAGAACTGCGCGGCGCCGGTCTCTTCGATGAATCCCATGCCGCCGTGCACCTGCACCCCGAGCGACGCCATCGCGACGCCGGTTTCCGTGGACCAGCCTTTCACGATCGGAATCAGCAGATCGCCGCGCGACTGTGCGGCAGCGCGTGCCTTCTCATCGCCATGCCGGCGACCGATGTCGAGCTGCGAGGCCGCATACAGCGCGATGGCGCGCGCCGCATCGGCATGCGCCTTCATCGTCAGCAGCATGCGTTTGACGTCGGCGTGATAGGCAATCGGCAGCGGCTTGCCTTCCGTCGGGCCGCGCTTGCCGCCGGGCCGACCCTGCACGCGGTTGCGTGCGTATTCGAGGGCATGCTGATACGCGCGCTCGGCGAGCGCATAGCCTTCCAGTCCGACGGACAGGCGCGCGGCATTCATCATGATGAACATGTATTCGAGGCCGCGATTGGCTTCGCCGACCAGATAACCCGTCGCACCCTGCTTGTCGCCGAAGGACAGCACGCAGGTCGGGCTCGCATGGATGCCGATCTTGTGTTCGATCGACACGCAGCGCACGTCGTTGCGTTCGCCGAGACTGCCGTCGTCGTTGACCAGCACCTTCGGCACGATGAACAGCGAGATGCCCTTCACGCCTGCGGGTGCGCCTTCGATGCGCGCCAGCACGAGGTGAATCGTATTCGGGGTGTAGTCGTGATCGCCGTAGGTGATGAAGATCTTCTGGCCGTAGAGGCGATAGGCATCGCCATCAGGCACGGCACGCGTGCGGATCGCGGCCAGATCCGAACCTGCCTGCGGTTCGGTCAGAACCATCGTACCGGTCCACTCGCCGCTGATGATCTTCGGCAGGAATTTGTGCTTCTGTGCAGGCGTACCGCACTGCTCGATCGCCTCGACTCCGCCCTGCGACAACATCGGGCAAAGCTTGAACGCCAGATTCGCCGACGCCCACAACTCTTCGACTGCAGTACCGAGAACGGTCGGCGCGCCCTGCCCGCCGTGTTCCTGCGGCGCGCGCAGTTGCGTCCAGCCGCCTTCGACGAACTGCGCATAGGCTGCCTTGAACTCCGGCGGCATCACGACACCGTCGGGCGTCCACTTCGCACCAGTCAGATCGCCTTTGCGATTGATGGGTGCCAGCACTTCCTCCGCGAACTTTCCGGCTTCATCGAGAACCGAGTCGGCGAGGTCGGCGGAGTATTCCTCCAGGCCGGGCAGCTCGGCGAGACGGGCATCGCCGACGAGATGGTGCATTACGAAACGGAGTTCTTTCAGAGGGGCTTTGTACATGTGAAAATTTTCTGGCGATGACTGTTAAGAGAGGGGGACTCTGCAGGACTGTAGGTCAGGCTTTAGCCTGACCTGAAAAAGGCCGGCTGAAGCCGGCCCCACAACTCCCGATCACATACTGCGCCGATACTGCCCGCCGACATCGTACAGCGCACGCGAAATCTGCCCGAGCGAACAAACCCGTACCGCGTTCATCAGCTCTTCGAACACATTGCCGCCGGACGTCGCCACGGATTGCAGTCGTGACAATGCCGCGGCGCTCCGGTCGGCATTGCGTTGCTGGAAGTTGCGCACGGCTGCGACCTGGAAGTCCTTCTCCTCATCGGTCGAGCGGATCAGCGCCACCGTCCTGGCCTGTTCGCTCTCGGCCTTGTCGCTCAGGAACGTGTTCACGCCGATCAGCGGCAGCGAGCCGTCGTGCTTGAGCTTCTCGTAGTGCATGCTTTCTTCCTGGATGCGGCTGCGCTGGTACATCGTCTCCATCGCGCCGAGCACGCCGCCGCGCTCCGAAATCGATTCGAACTCCCTGTAGACCGCCTCTTCGACGAGATCGGTCAGGTATTCCATGAAGAACGAGCCCTGCCAGGGGTTCTGGTTCTTGTTGATTCCCAGTTCGCGATTGATGATGAGCTGGATCGCCACCGCGCGCCGCACGCTTTCCTCCGTCGGCGTCGTCAACGCCTCGTCATACGCATTCGTGTGCAGCGAATTGCAGTTGTCGAACAGCGCGTACATCGCCTGCAGCGTCGTACGGATGTCGTTGAACTGGATTTCCTGCGCGTGCAGGGAACGGCCCGACGTCTGGATGTGGTACTTGAGCATCTGGCTGCGCGAACCGGCGCCGTACAGATCGCGCATCGCGCGCGCCCAGATACGGCGCGCCACGCGGCCGATGACCGCGTACTCCGGGTCCATGCCGTTGGAGAAGAAGAACGACAGGTTCGGCGCGAAGTCGTCGATCTTCATGCCGCGCGCCAGGTAGTACTCGGCGATGGTGAAGCCGTTCGACAGCGTGAAGGCGAGCTGGCTGATCGGATTCGCACCGGCCTCGGCGATGTGGTAGCCGGAGATCGATACGGAATAAAAATTGCGCACCTTGTTATCGATGAAGTACTGCTGCACGTCGCCCATCATGCGCAGTGCGAACTCCGTCGAGAAAATACAGGTGTTCTGCGCCTGGTCTTCCTTGAGGATGTCGGCCTGCACCGTGCCGCGGACCTGCGACAGTGCTTCGGCGCGCAGGCGTGCGTACTCCTCGGCGCTCAGGACGCCGGGCGCGACCAGTTGATCGCCAGTGACGCCAAGCAGCGCGACGCCCGAACCATCGTGCCCTTCCGGCAGATCGCCGTTGTAGTGCGGTGCTTCCGCGTTCGTCGCGGTGCGCAGTTCGGCGATGCTTTTTTCCGCAGCCGCCCAACGCCCTTCGGCGCGCAGGAAGCGCTCGATGCGCTGGTCGATGGCGGTATTCATGAACATCGCGAGCAGCATCGGTGCCGGACCATTGATGGTCATCGACACGGAAGTCGTCGGCGCACACAGATCGAAGCCGGAGTACAACTTCTTCATGTCATCGAGCGTTGCGATCGACACGCCGGAATTGCCGGTGCGGCCGTAGATGTCGGGACGCGTGTCGGGATCCTCGCCGTATAGCGTCGTCGAGTCGAAAGCTGTCGACAGGCGCGTGGCACCGTGGTCGCCAGCGAGATAGTGGAAGCGACGGTTGGTCCGCTCCGGGCCGCCTTCGCCCGCGAACATGCGGATGGGATCCTCCTCTTCGCGCCGATACGGATACACGCCCGCCGTGTACGGATAGCTGCCCGGCAGATTCTCCGTGAGGATGAACTTCAGCGTCTCGCCCCAGTCGCGGAACGCGGGCGCCGCAATCTTCGGCATGGCGTTACCGGATAGCGAAGTGGTGTAATTCTCACCGACGACATTCTTGTCGCGCACCTTGTACGAATACTGCGCATCGCTCACGCCGCGCACGCGCTGCGGCCAGCGCTTCAGTTCGGCGATGCCTTCCTGGCCGATGGCATCGAGCGCCGCGTTGTATGACGAGCGCAAGGCAACCAGGCTGCGATCCGCAGCAGCGTCGCTCAACGCATCTTCCGGGAACCGGTCGAGCGGCCCAGGAAGCCTGGCATCGTGCAGGGCCTTGAGCGATTCGTGGAGACCGCCGGCTCGGCGCGCCGCTTCCGCCGCGGCTTCGATGTTCGCCTTGGCACGGCGGCCATTGCCCGCGATCTCCGCGAGATAGCGCGCCCGCGACGCAGGGATCAGCGGATCGCGCGAGACGAACTCGGTCGGTCCCACGTCGCTGACCGTCCGGCGCTTGCCCTCGGTCGGCGCCTTGGTGTCCACGAGGCGGCACAGCACGCCGAACAGGCGGTTCACGCCGGGGTCGTTGAAACGACTGGCGATGGTCGGGAACACCGGCACTTCGACGTCGGGCAGATGCGCCCCATCGCGATGGTTGCGGCGCCACTGCTTGCGCACGTCGCGCAGCGCATCTTCGGCGCCGCGCTTCTCGAACTTGTTGAGTACGACGACGTCGGCGAAGTCCAGCATGTCGATCTTTTCGAGCTGACTGGCCGCACCGTATTCGCTGGTCATCACATAGCCGGAGACATCGACGAGATCCGTGATCTCGGTATCCGACTGCCCGATGCCGGCCGTCTCGACCACGATCAGATCGAATCCCGCGAGCCGCAGCAGACCGATGGCGTCCTTGAGAATGGCGCTGGTCGCGAGGTTCTGACGCCGCGTCGCCAGCGAGCGCATGAAGATGTTGCCGGTCGACAGCGAGTTCATGCGGATACGATCGCCGAGCAGCGCACCGCCGGAACGACGGCGGGTCGGGTCCATCGCCAGCACGGCGATGTTGCGGTCCGGAAAGTGCCGCACGAAACGCTGCAGCAGTTCGTCCGTGAGGCTCGACTTGCCCGCACCGCCCGTGCCGGTCAGGCCGATCACCGGGGCATGCGACTTCGAACGGGCAATCGCACGGCGGATCGGATCGTCGCCCGACGCCGGATCGGCGTCTTCGAGCGCCGAGATCGTGCGCGCGATCTGTTCATGATCTTTCGGATTCAAGGGCGCGAACTCGAACGCAGGCTTCGCCGCTGCGCGCACGCGCTTGAACACGTCGTCGATCATGCCGTCGAGCCCCAGGCGACGACCGTCCTCGGGCGTGTAGATGCGCTCGACTCCGTGCCGCTGCAATGCTTCGACCTCGTGCGGCGCGATCGTGCCGCCCCCGCCGACGATCACGCGAATATGCGGGACGCCCTTCTCGCGCAGCATGTCGACCATGTAGGCGAAGTATTCGTTGTGTCCGCCCTGGTACGAAGACACGGCGATCGCATCAGCGTCCTCCTGGATCGCCGCGCGCACGATCTCCGCGACGCTGCGGTTGTGCCCCAGATGCACGACTTCCGCACCATGCGCCTGCAGCAGCCGGCGGATCATGTTGATCGCCGCGTCGTGACCGTCGAACAGCGATGCCGCCGTGACGAAACGCAGCGGCTTGACGGCACCGGCGACAGATTCGTTGCCCGCAGCAACCGCGCGGGACAACGCAGCGACACTATTCATTCAGGCCTCGCAGGACGGATCGGCGGTCTACGGAAGGCGGCAAAGGTACTTTGCCGTATATACTATACCGTCGAGTATATTTACCGTCCCCGCGACCGGTCAATCGCGACCGGCGGATGGCGCAGTGCGTCAGTGCTTTGCGTATGATGCCGCGGCAGAAACCCAGGAGCCTCGAGTGGCCAGCCGATCGACACGCGACAACACGGCGAAGAAATCTGCTGCGGACGCAGCAACGGCGCTGTGGTCCCCTTCCGCCTCGCGCGTCCGCGACCGCGAACGCAAACGTGAAGCCGTGATCCAGACCGCCGCACGCGCCTTCCGGGCACGCGGCTATCACAACACCTCGCTCGACGACATCGCCGGCATCCTCAACGTCACCAAGCCCACGGTCTATCACTACGTCGAGAACAAGGAGCAACTGCTGTTCGAATGCTTCCAGACGGGCCTCGCCCAGATCATGGCCGGCTTCGAGGAAGTCGCCGATTCCAAGGCGACGGCGCGCGAACGCCTGAGCCTGGTGATCACCCGCTATGCCGAGGCGATCACTTCCGATTTCGGCTGGTGCATGGTCCAGGCAGAGAACCAGGATCTGAGTCCGGCCATGAGCAGGAAGGTGAAGCTGCTCAAGTCCGAGATCGACCAGGGACTGCGCAAACTGATTCGCGACGGCGCCCGCGACGGCTCGCTGCGCAAGTGCGACGACAAGATGACGGCCTTCGCCATCGCGGGTGCACTCAACTGGATCGCACACTGGTATCGCGAGGACGAGCCGCTCTCGGCAACGCAGATCGCAACGCGTTATCTCGAACTGTTCGATCTCGGCCTGCAGCCTAGATAGTCACCCCCACCCTAGCCCTCCCCCGCAAGCGGAGGAGGGAAAAACGGATCCAGTCATGGGCCACCGACTCAGCAAGATCTACACCCGCACGGGCGATCAGGGCACTACCGGTCTCGGCGACGGCACGCGCGTTCCCAAGACGCACGGCCGCATCGAAGCGTATGGCGCCGTGGACGAAGCGAACAGCGCCATCGGCATGACGCTGGCGGTGAAAGGACTGCCCGAGGACGTCGTGAAACTGCTGACGGAAATCCAGCACGACCTGTTCGATCTCGGCGGCGAACTCGCCGTCCCCGGCTATCGCGCCATCGGGCAGCCGAAGATCGATGCGCTCGAACAGGCGCTCGACCGGCTCAACGACGATCTGCCCATGCTGAAGGAATTCATCCTGCCCGGCGGCGGCCCGGCCGCTGCGGCATGTCACCTGGCACGGACGATCACGCGTCGCGCCGAGCGCCAAGTGTGGCGACTGATGGAATCGGAGTCAGTCGCCACCGAAGTCCCGCAGTACCTCAACCGGTTGTCGGACCTGCTGTTCGTGGTCGCGCGCGTGCTGGCGCGTCACGAGAACGGGCAGGAAGTGCTCTGGAAGCGCGACCGCTAGAAGAACTCTCCCCTACTTCTTCGCCCCCTCGCCGCTCGCCGCCTGACGCTCCGCTTCGCGCGCACCGGCCAGAATGCCGGGCAGTGCGTAGTTGCCTTCGTGGCAGGCGTATTCGTAGATCTTTTCGTTCGTCGCGTTCATGGCGACCTGGCCGCGCCAGGGTTGCGTGAACGTGCCCGGATCGTCGATCTGGAATTCGTAGAGGATCTTGCCGGGCTCGACGCGCGTGAACCGCTCCGTGACTTTCAGATTCTGGGAGGCGCCGCGGAAGCTCTGCTGCCTGGGAAAATTGATGGTTTCGACGACGAGCGTGTCGCCTTCCCAGCGACCGACGGAATCGCCCATCCATTTGCGCACGGTCGAGGGACCGTGTTTCGCATCGAGGCGGACGATGCGTGCGTCGTGCACCATCTCGACCAGGATCAGCACCGTGTCCCTGTTCTGCACGATCTGGTAGTTGTTGTTGTAGAGCAGCGGAATCATCGGCGGACCGGCGCTCGATCCGAACGACAGGATGCAGCGTTCGCCGAGCGAGCGCACTTCCGGACCGTCGGCATTGCCGCTGCCGCCCGAGCGTGCCGCATACCGCGCCGCCATGGCCTGCCGCGCTTCCGGCAGCAGCGGCGGCACCTTGCCGTTCGGCGGATCGACGATCATCGAGGTGCGGTACTCGCCATTGATCTGCATCACCTGCGTACCGGGATCGACCCAGAAACTGTTGTAGCCGCAGTTGACGCCGGTGAAGCCGCGACCGCAGTCGTGCGGCAGATCCTTGATGCCGAGCTTGGGATCGGTAGGAAGATTCGCTTTCTCGTTCGCGTCCGCTTCGGCACTCTCGATGGTCTGTGCTTCGTCGGCCGGGATCGTCAACCGATCGCCGAACTTCGCTTCGCGCTCCAGCGGTGTGAGCGTCGCATTGGTCCAGTTGCCCTGCAGATCGGGCTGGCCGAACGCCGTCCGCGGCGCCTCGTAGTTCTTCCAGGGCTGCTCTGCGGCATTCGCACCTGTTGCGCCGGAAACGAGCGCCGCGAAGCACAGCGATGCCAGCACGATCTTCGGTCTGCGGCAGCTCTTCATCACACACCCCCGAAAAAGCAGCCAATCGTTTTTCCGTCCGTGCGCGAGCTTATCGCGAAGAACTGTAAACGGAATACTCGGTATGGATTTCTCGCAGCGCGAGTACGTCAAGAAAGGCCAATCAGCGTCCGGTTGCGCCGTCGCCGGAAAATGCTCTGTTAGGATCGCCGCGCATCGCAGACAAGAACTCATCTGCATCGGGGGACCAGTGGGAACTCTTCCAGTTCGCGCCGCGCTGATTGCGGCTTTTTTCGCGACCGCTCCCGTTCACTTGTCAACCGCCAGAGCGGCGGAAGCGCCAACCGGGCATCCGGGCAAGGCGATCTACGACCGCACCTGCGCCGCGTGCCACGACAACCCGGAAGCGACGCGTTCGCCATCGCTGCAGGCATTGCAGGCCATGCGTTATCAGACGATCGAGTACGCTCTCACCCAGGGCAAGATGCAGGCACAGGCTGCGGCCCTGTCGGCGAAGGAACGCGCCACGCTCGTGGAATTCCTGGTGGGCCAGCAGGCCGCCGACGACAGCTGGATCGCCAGGTTCATGTGTCCCGCCGATCGTCGTACGCCGGATCTCTCGGCCACGCCGGTCATCACCGGATTCGGTTTCGACAATCACAATCACCGGCACCTGACCGCGGCGCAGACCGGGCTGCATACGGCCGACTTCGCCAACCTCGAGCTCGCCTGGGCCATAGGCTTTCCGAAGGCGGCGAACATGCGGTCGCAGGCGGCAGTGGTCGGCAGCACGTTGTTCTATCCCGTACCCGAACTGTCGACGCTGTTCGCCATCGACGTTTCGGGCAAGCCCTGCATCCAGTGGACTTACGTCCACGAATCGCCGCTGCGTACCAGCCCGGCCTACGGCGAGCTGCCCGACAAGCGCAAGGTGCTGGTGTTCTCGGATCTCTCCTCGAACGTGCACATGGTCGACGCGACAACGGGCAAGGGACTGTGGCGCACCCCCGTCGGACTGTTCCGCTTTTCGCTGACCACCGGCACGCCGGTCATCCACAAGGACCGCGTCTACGCACCGATCTCGCAGTACGAGATTTCCGTCGGCGGCAACGACAATCACGAGTGCTGCATCACTCACGGTGCCGTGACGGCGCTCGATGCAACGACGGGCGCGAAGATCTGGACCGCGCACACGATGGAGGACGCCAAACCCGTCCGCGACCGCGGCGACGGCAAGATGCTGCTCGGTCCGTCGGGCGCGCCGATCTGGAATTCACCTGCGATCGACGAGAAGCGCAACGTGCTCTACGTCGGCACGGGCGAGGCGACCTCGGAACCGGCCGCGCCGACCACTGATGCAATCCTTGCCATCGATCTGAAGGACGGCTCGATCCGCTGGAGTTACCAGGCCACGGCCAATGACATCTTCCTGAGCGGCTGCTTCGGCGAAAAGAAGGGATTGAACTGCCCGAAGGACGCCGTCCCGCGCGATGTCGACTTCGGCGCCTCGATGGTTCTCGCCAAGCGCTCCGACGGCTCGGACATCCTGCTCGCGGGCCAGAAGTCCGGCACGCTGTGGGCACTCGATCCCGACAAGGGCACCGTCGAATGGCGCCAGGACTTCGGCGAAGGCTCGCCGCTCGGCGGCATTCACTGGGGCATCGCCTATGACGGCGAGCGCGTCTATGCGCCGATCAATCGACCGTACGGCCGCGGTGTCACCGGCGATCAGAAGCCCGGCATCCATGCCGTGAAGGTCGACAACGGCGACGTGCTGTGGACCTTCGCCGCGGAACCGCAATGCGACGGCGATCGCGAGAAGCGCGTCCGCAACTGCACCACGAACATCGGGCTGTCGGCGGCCCCTGCGGTCATCGACGGCGCGGTCGTCGCCGGAGGTCTCGACGGCATCCTGCGCGTCCTCGATGCGAAAACCGGCGCCGTGCTGTTCAAGTTCGATACGGCGCAACCGTTCGACGCCATCAACGGCGTGAAGGCCACGGGCGGGTCGATCGACAGCGCCTCGATCTTCGCCGGCCACGGCTATCTGTTCGTGAACTCCGGCTATGGTCAGTTCGGACAGACGCCGGGCAACGTGCTGCTGGCGTTCAGGCCGAAGGCGAAGAAGTAACGGCCGGCCCGACGGTCGCCGGCCAGACGATCAGGCGCTGGATGTCCTCCAGCGCCCAGCCTTCATCTTCGAGCTGCCAGCCGCGACTGAAGATCACGGGTTCCTGCGCGGCTTCAGCTGCCGCATTCGCCGCGGCGGCGATCACGTCGCGATACGCCTGACGCTCGTGCAGCGACACGCTGTCGAAGGCCGCGACCGTGCGTTGCAGACAGGCAATCACCTGGATCGACGACAACTGCCGGTCGGCCAGAAGACGCAACTGTCGCTGGCACAGGCCGCGGTGAAACAGCGCGCCGATGAATGAATCGGCCTCGCACCACAACGCCATTTCGATCACGCGACGATTCGCTGCACTGAACTCCCTGGTGAGGCCGGCCGGCCCGTTGCCCGACGCCGCCGAGACATGCAACACGGCGAACAGCGGCGCCTGTTGCAATGAAGTCCAGCAGTCGCCGGCATATGCAACAGGCCACTCACGCGCCGATCGCGCGCGTCGTGCGTGCCTTTCGATCCTGCTGCGACTACTGCTCTTCACCTTACAGATCTGTCTGTGAGCACTCCGGTATCGCAGCATGCTGCTGCGATACCCGTAGGTTCAATTGCGCAAAGGTGCGAGCGGGCGAACACTGCAGAAGCTGCAAGGAAACGGTATGAGCGCCGCGCAACAGGGCATGCCCGACAGCCGGAGGATCAGACTCCGCGGCAACTGGATGCCGATCGTCCTCACCCTCGTCGGCGTGTTCTTCGTCGGCATCGTCGGCTACTTTGCCCTGCAATATCTCCGGGGCAGCGCGTTTCAGGAAGAGCGCGCATTCCGCGTCCTCGGCGAAGTTTCCAAGCAGTTCG
Source organism: Povalibacter sp. (assembly GCF_036735925.1). Lineage (NCBI taxonomy): Bacteria > Pseudomonadati > Pseudomonadota > Gammaproteobacteria > Steroidobacterales > Steroidobacteraceae > Povalibacter > Povalibacter sp. The sequence goes on along the minus strand of NZ_DAINNK010000070.1, from coordinate 7,349 downwards.
ACAACATGCAGGAAACGCTCGGCAGCCTGCTGACCCTGGTGCCGGAATCCCTGCTGACCGGCGAGTGCGGACTCGCCGATACGGGCGAATACATCGCCAAGCTGAAACTGACCGACCTCAACCTGAAGCGGTTCGCTGCAAAGACGCCCACAGCCGGCGACCGGTTCGATGTCGTCATGGACGATCCGCGGCGTCCGTTCACCGTGCACACGCGAGCCGCGACCCGCAGCGGCTGTTCGCTGCAGATCACCGGAACCCTGCAGCAGCATCTGCCCGCCTTCGTCGCCCAGCGCTATTTCGATGAAGTGCTGCTGACGCTGCAGAGCGGCGCAGTCCTGGGCACCGTCTCCAACCGCAGCGGCGATCCCGCACGGGCGGACCTGCATCCCGACACGTCCATCGACCGGCCAGTCGCGGATGCGCGCCTGCTGCTGTTGCGGGCCGCGGCCGAATCCGATGCCGGACGCCTGTCGGACTTCTGGAACACGCAGGCGGAGAAACGCGAGCCGCTGTATCAGCAACCGTTTCATTCGGTCGCCTTCCGGCAGAGCATCGGCGGTCACACCTATGTGGTGTCCGTACTGCCGATCATTCCGTCGTACGCCGTGCGCGTGGACACCAGACCGAACGGCGGCGACGCGCAGGAAGCGCAGGCGCTGCTCTACCTCATCGGCCTCAAGCGGCAACACCTGGGACAACAGGCCACGGACGCGCTCGGGCCGGCGGGCACCCTCACGGTGACCACGCTCGTGCTGCTCGGCATCCTGCTGTGGCCCTTCATCGGCCTGCGACTGGCGACGAAGCACAGCGCGATCTCGGGTTTCCAGGTGTTCGCCGTCATCGTCTCGCTGCTGCTGATTCCCGTCGTGCTGACCGCCTGCGGCGTGTGGCTATGGAACGATCTGCGACTGCTCGTGTGGGCGGATCGTGGCGCGGAGCATTACGCGGCCGGCATCGAACGGAGTCTTCGCCATGAACTGGAAGAAAGCGTGCTGCTGCTCGATGCCTATCGCGATCTGGCGAACTCGCCCACAGCCTGCACCTCCGCGACGGATGCGCCGGTGCGACTCGATCCACAGACGCGAAAGACGGCGCTGGCAACGATCGTCCGCCAGCCCGGCGGTGCGGACTGCAAGATCTTCCTGCAATCGCGACCGACCCCTGACGACGCACTGGGCAACTGGTCGCCGATACGCACCGCCGTGCCGCTCGACAGTGTCGGCACGAGCATCGCACCGCGCATCACCGCCTTCGGCAACGTGCCGGTGAAATCGAAGCTGGACGTCAGGGATCGGGCGTACTTCCGCTCATTGAGCGCCGGCCAGCAGTGGATGAGCAGCGACGATCATGGCGAACCGGTGCCGTTCGTGGCGCAACGTCTGTTCAACCGTTCGGACGCCGCGCGCACGCTGCAGCTTGCCATTCCGCGCACGCGCGAAACGCTGTGGCGAGGCGCGATGATCGGCGATACGCGCGTGTACGGGCTCACCGCCGGCATTCGTCCGCCGCTGTTGCGCTTCGCCGTCATCGACCGCGCCAACGGCGAGGTACTGTTCCACTCCGACGACGAACGCAGCCTCGCCGAGAACCTGCTGACCGAGACCGATGACAACGCCGCGCTCAGGCAGGCACTGTCCAGCGGCGGCTGGGCGGAACGGCGCATCGCGCTCGAGGATCATTTCAGCACCCAGTACGTGGGCGAACCGCATCGCTTCTACTATCGCTCGATGGCCGGTGTGCCCTGGGGTGTCGTCGTCTACTACCCGACGCGGACCCTGAGCGAGATTTCGCTGGACGCGACCATCGCAACGCTGGCCACGTGCATCGGCTTCGTGACGCTGATCGCACTGATGCTGGTCGCGACGGCTTTCTTCGGCAGCATCCGTCCCGACCGGCACCTGCTCTCCTGCATCTGGCCGCAGTGGGAATGGCGCCATTCCTATCCGCGCATCGCGCTCGGACTCACGTGCTTCGGTGCGATCCTGATTGCGGGCCTCATCTACTGCCTTCGGTACGGACACGCATGGATCGTCGGCCTCGTCGTCATCGCAACCGGCATTCTGATCGCACTGCTGTTCGCGCGATTCGACGCGATTGCACCTCGCACGACGACGCCGCGCGCCTATCGCGCCTTCTACGCGTGGGCCGTCGTTGCATTCATCGCCGTCATCGTGATCGCACCGACGGCCATGCTGGCCTTCCGTTACCAGGACGTTTCGATGCAGGGCTACCTGCGCAATGCACTCGCACAGTCCGCGAACGACGTGCAGCAGCGCCGGCGGCTCATGCAGAGCGATCTGGCCCGCTGGGTGCCCGATGCCGCCGAGCGACAGGCGCGTTATCCCGATGGCTGGACGCTGGCCCGGCTGCTGCCGGTACCGGGATTCCGCAACGAACCCGGCGCGGAGCCGACGTGCTCGCTCTGGTCCATGACCGCCTTTCCCGACCTGCCATGGATCGATGCCGACGGCCCGGCGAGACTGGACATGATCCGTCGCACGATCTGGCGGGTGACGACGGCGACGAGCCCGCAGGAACGTCGCGGTGTGCGCAGCACCGCGGGCGGCGGAGATTCGCAGCCGCGCTGTTCCTTCGCGGTGTCGTCCAGTCCGCGGGACGCCGTTGCCAATCGCCCTGCGGTGCAACGTCTGCTGCGCACCGAAGACGATCGCATCATTCGCATCCGTTTCGAGGCGACTGCCGCGGCCGCGACACCGGCGCCCAACGACGACGTGATCCATCGCGACCGCTGGTGGTCGACCTGGAATGCCGCACTGCTGAGCCTGGCGCTGCTGTTCGTGCTGGTCGTCCTCGTGGCCAATGCGGCGCGCCGGCTCTTCGGCATCTATCTGCCGTTCGGCGCGCGCCACGTCGAGCTGGCGCCCCAGGCCGGCTTCCCGTTCGATGAGCTGCTGGAGACGGAACTGAAGATCGACCAGCTCAAGGTGCAGCTCGGCGATCGCTTCACCGACAAGGACGCTGCCGATCTGCGACGCATCCACTGCACGGGACGTTATCAGCAGCTGTGGTCGACGCTCTCCGCCGACGAGCGGCATCTGCTGCACCAGCTGGCGATGGGCCAGTTCGCCAACCCCGAAAACACGGCGACGATCGAGAGCCTGCTCTACAAGCGCTACATCCGCCTGCGGCCCTGGCCGGTCATCAACGATCAGGGCTTCGCCGACTTCGCGCGCAGTGCGCCGGAGCTGGAACAGTTCAGCGCCGACCGCCGCCAGTGGGCGCGCGAGGAAGCCGAAAGCACCTGGAACCGCGTCCGCAAGCCGCTCCTGCTGATCGGCGTACTGCTGGCCATCGGCCTGATGGCGCTGGCCGGTACGACGATGCAGATCGTGTCCACTGCGCTGGCGGCCATTACGGCGCTGCTCGGATCGGTCACGCAGGTGACCAACTTCGTGCGCAAGGACGGCGGGTCGTAGGTCGAGCTGCGAGTCCGCAGCATGTTCGCCTTCGGCGACATCGATTGATGTCGCCATTTCCATCGTCCAACTGTTCCTGGCTTCGCAGCACTGGGCGAACTCTCCGATCGCCTGCCTCTTTGCCGGCCCACTGCGTTCCGGATCAGGCACGCCCTGAATCTGAAGATTCCCGCGTTCCTCGCGATTGTCGCGCGACGGATGCCGCGTCAAACGCGGCATGAACAAGCGCAGCTTCGCGTTGCGGTCATGACCGCAACCACCTACATCCCCACCAGCTCTTCCCTTCTCGCGCGATTGCAGAGTCGCTGGGCTCGGGGCATCTCCTGCAACTCGCCCGTCGCCTTTGCCTTTGCGGTGTCGTTTGCCTGGCTTGCTTTCTACAACGTCAGGTTCTGGCAGGACACCATCGCCGCAATGTGGCACGCAAACGCGGCTTCGCTGGCGTTCATGGCGAGCCTGTTTGCCTTCGTTCTGTGCACACAGGCACTTCTCCTGCTGATTCTTCCGCGTCGGCTCATGGCCGGCGCGGCATCCGCATTGTTCATCGTTGCCTCCATCGGCGATTTCTTTTCGGCGAAATACGGCATCGTGATGAACAAGGACATGATGCGAAACGTCCTGCAGACCGATCCCGCCGAAGCGCACGGTCTGCTGAGTGCTGCGCTGGCGCAATGGGTCGTGCTGATGGGTATCCTGCCGATGATTCTCGTCTGGAGAGTCCGGTTTCCTCGCGTGACCTTCGGCCGTGCGCTTCGCCAGCGCGCCCTCGCCATTGGCGGAATCCTGCTGACGTGCATGATCGCCCTGCTGAGCTGCTCCGCCAGCTACGCCGTCTTCTTTCGCGAGCACAAGCCCATCCGCTTCACGCTGAGTCCGGCGGCCCCCGTGGCAAGCAGCCTGCAGCTGCTCTCCGAGACGAGCAAAGCGGGCAACACGGGCCCGGCCGTCAATGTCAGCGGGCCTGCGTATCGCGTACTGCCGCCGCAGGGCAAGCCGCTGGTCGTCGTGATCGTCGTGGGCGAAACCGCCCGCGCCGCCAACTTCCAGCTCGGCGGATACGCCCGCGACACCAACCCGCGCCTGACGCAGGAACAGGATCTGGTGTACTTCGGCGATACGACTTCGTGCGGCACCTCGACCGCCATTTCCGTGCCCTGCATGTTCTCTCATCTGGGACGCAGCCAGTTCGACGTCAATACCGCCGGCGGCTACACGAACCTGCTGGACAGCCTGCACGAGGCCGGTTTCGAAGTGGAATGGCGCGACAACAATGCCGGATGCAAGGGTGTCTGCAAACGCGTCAATCGCATCGACTACAGTCAGCGCACCGATCCAGTCCGGTGCGAGCAATCCTATTGCTACGACGAAATCATGCTCGACGACATGGATCGGCGCCTGCGCGATCTTCAGGGCGACACGGTGATCGTGATGCACATGATCGGCAGTCACGGCCCTGCCTACCATGAGCGCTATCCTCCACCGTTCGAAAAGTTCAAGCCGTCGTGCCGCTCCAACGAACTGCAGCACTGCAGCGCCGCAGAGGTAACCAACGCCTACGACAACACCATCCTCTACACCGACTACGTGCTCGCAGCGACGATCGATCGCCTGCGCAATGCGGCCGACCAGGTCGACAGCGTGCTGCTGTACGCGTCCGACCATGGCGAGTCGCTCGGAGAGCAAGGCATGTACCTGCACGGTCTGCCGTACACCTTCGCTCCCGAAACGCAGAAGCATGTGCCGATGCTGCTATGGACGTCCCGCGGCTTTCAGCATCGCCGCAAGCTCGATACGCCGTGCCTGATGAAGGAATCGACGCAGGCGCTCTCTCACGACAACATCTATCACACCGTGCTGGGACTCGCCGGCGTAAGGAACGCCAGCTACAACCCCGCACTCGATCTCATCGCGGGCTGCTCCGATTCGTTTGGCGGTCACGAATGAATCTGTCGCATCGCCTGCCTGCCACTCCGCATTCCTCTGCCGCTACGTCTCACGGCACTATGTCGGTTCGAGCCTGCTCAGGCGCCATGGCATCGGCGAACGCACTGCTGCTACGGCATAACTGCTACTCGCGGCGTGCATTCATCTGCCCCGGCACGAACTCTTCCATCACCGCCTTCTCCAGCAGATCGAACGGCAGCAATCCCTGGCCGATGAGGAAATCGTGGTACGGCTGCTCGCGGAAACGCTCGCGCAGCAGCAGCTCCACTTTCGTGCGCAGCGCATCGAGCTTCGAATAGCCGTAGTAGTACGAAGTCGCCTGGCCCGGCGCATTGAACGTGTAGCGATCGACTTCCTGCTTTGCCATCGGCTCCGACAGCATCACTTCGTTCATGAGGAAGCTCTGTGCGGCGTCCGGTTCCATCAGGCCGAGATTGAGCATGGGATCGAGGAAGGCCCGCGCCTCGCGCATCAGGCGCATCTGCAGCGCGCCGAGCTGTCCTTCCGGCGGCAGGTACTGCTTCATCACGGCTTCGGCATAGAGTGCCCAGCCTTCGACATTGGCGCTGTTGAATGCATAGACGACCCGCGCCGTCGACACGCCGCGCTCCAGCATCGCCGCGAACTGCAGTTCGTGACCGGGTCGTGCCTCGTGGGCCGTGAGCGTCCAGGCAATGGCGTCGTAGTTGAAGTCATCCATCGGCGCGCCGGCTTTCGCGTTCGGATTGCTGGTGGGCAGCACGAACTCGGCCGGTTCTCCCTGGTTGCCGACGAGGCGCGGCGGATCGATGTGCGGCGCCGGACTCGCCGCCGATTCCGCCTCGGTGCCGAGCCGGATGACGGCCTTGCGCGACGGCAGGGTCACGATGTTTTCGCGACGGACGATGGCCTCGATCTGCTCCAGCCGTCCGTAGTAGAGATCCAGCAGCTTGTCGTTCGGGATCTGCTCCTTCTTCAGCTGCCGGATCACGTCGCGATAGCCGTCGGCCTTCCAGCCGCGCTGCGCGGCGATCGTGCGCGCCACCGTTTCGATCTCGCTGCGCGTCTGCATGTAGTTCGCCATCGCACGGTCGATGATCTCGTGCGGATCCATGTCGACGCCGAACTGCTTCAGGTTGTTGGCATAAAGTTCGGCCGGCAGCTGACTGCTCTTGCGGGCGTGCGGCAGAACGGTCGCGCGCACCCAGTCGCCGTAGTCGCCGACCTGCCGGCGCAGCGTGGCGAGATCCTTCTGCCAGCCTTTCAGGCCGCTGCCCTTCAGCAGCGTCTCGATGCCGTCGAGGTAGCGCTCCTGGTTGTCGAGATACTGCTGTGCTTCGACGATCCACGGGCCGAGCAACGCCGGATTCGCGGCGGCCTCTTCTTCATAGCGTTGCCTTGCCAGCTCGGTCATCGGCGTATGGCCCTTCTCCGCCCCGACATACCGCCGCAGGCGGACGAGCGCCGCCGGGTGACGTTCCTTCGCGACGCGCGCATCGAGCAGGTTCTGGAAGCCGCCGAACAGCACCTGCGGCAAGTCGAAGTACGTCAGCAGATATTTCTGATTCAGCTCCAGCGTCTCGAGCTGCGTCCCGGCCGCGTCGATAAGGATGTCGAGATCCTGGAGCACGCGCTTGTCGGTCGTGGTGGTCCGCAGCGATTGCAGCTGCGCGACCGCCGCCCGGTAATCCGCCGCCTGCCGTTCGGCAACGCGCGGTTTCAGATCGAAGACTTCTTCGTCGTGGCCCTCGACGCCGCTCGCGCTGGCGCTCTCGGGAAAATACTTCGCGTTGATGTCGAGCAGGATCTGCGCATTGCGATTGCTTTGCTGCAGCCAGTCCGGTTCGGCGGCGGCGGCGAAGTGCGTTGCGAGACAGGCAATGGCGGCAAGAATCCAGCGGGTCATGGGAAAGTCCCCTTCATTTCGTTGGCGACAGGCCGGCTGAAGCCCAATAATGGGATGGACCCGTCCCCCCCTTTGATCCGGCG
>NZ_DAINNK010000069.1:8154-25646 GCF_036735925.1 Povalibacter sp. | reverse complement strand
CTCGTCCGCCCCTGGGGGATCTGGAACACGAACTGCTGACGATCCTGTGGAAGCACGGCGAAATGTCGGCTTTTGCAGTGCGCCAGCAGGTCAATCGCAAGCTCAAGGACGCCACCATCCGCACCGTCCTGCGGCGGTTGGAAGAAAAAGGCTACGTGACCCATTCCGTGGTGAACGGCGCCTTCGTCTATCGATCGAGCGAGACGGCGGAGACGGCCGCGGCCGGCGCAGTGCAGGAAATTGCGGATCGATTCTGCGGCGGGTCTCTGGAGCGGCTGCTGACGGGCCTCGTCGATACGGGGGTGGTCAACACCAGCCAGCTCGCGCTGTTCGCGGGCAAGCGCAAGCGAAAGACGTCGCGGGACCGCTGAGATGAACACGGCGGCGACGCCAGCGAACGCGGGCCCGCGCATGGATCGTCCGATCCAGCCGCCCGCCTGGCTGTTGCCGCGCTGGCCACTCGCCGCCCGCGTCGCGTTGATCGCCGTCGCGCTGATGTCAGCCGCGTTGCTGACGGTGAAACTGATTGCAGGGTCGGGCGACAGGACGCTGCGCATGCCGCGGGCGCAGCTGACCATCACCGCCGTCGGGCAAGGTGTGTTTCGCGATCTGATTCCACTGAACGCCAGCATCGTGCCGCGCGAGACGGTGTATCTGGACGCCATCGACGGCGGACGTGTCGAGCGCCTGCTGGTCGAAGCGGGCGACGTGGTCGAGGCAGGGCAACCGCTGATCGAGCTCAGCAATACCAATCTCGCCTTGCAGGTCATTCAACAGGAATCACAGCTCAATCAGGCGCTCTCGCAACTGCAGCAGAACGAGATTGCGCTGGAACAGAATCAGCTGGCCAACGATCGCGCGCAGGTCGACATCGAATACCACCTGCGCCGTCTCCAGCGCGCCAGCGAGCGCCGCGCCAGCCTTGCCCGCAGCGGCATGCTGGCCGCGGAGCAGCGCGACGAAGTGAACGACGAGCTTGCCTACTACCGCAGGCTCGAACCCATTCAGCGCGAAAGCGGCCGCCGGCAATCCGCGCTGCGCGAGCGCCTGATGCCCGACATCCATCGTCAGGTGCAGATCCTGCGCGGCAACCTGACGGTCGTGCACGGCAAGCTGGACAGCCTCGTCATTCGTGCGCCGGTCGCCGGCAGGGTGACTGCGCTCGATCTGAAAGTCGGTGAAAGCCGGGCCGCCGGTCAGCGGCTGGCCGAAGTCACGCCCGATGCCGGCATGAAGCTCATCGCCGATATCGATGAGTTCTATCTCGCGCGCGTGCGCGTCGGGCAGACCGCCACTATTGATATCGACGGCCAGCCGATCCGCCTCAGCGTGCGCCGCGTCTCGCCCCAGGTGCGCAACGGCCAGTTCCGCATCGATCTGGATTTCGAAGACGGGAGCCCCGCGACGCTGGTGGCGGGTTCTGCCGCGCAAGGCAGATTGAGGCTCGGCGGCGATACGCCCGCCGTGGTGCTGCCGAACGGTCCGTTCATGGAACGCACCGGCGGACAGTGGATCTTCGTCGTCGCGCCGGACGGCCGCACCGCGCAGCGCCGGCAGATCAACATCGGCCGGCGAACCATCGAGCAACTCGAAATCGTGGCGGGTCTGGCCGCCGGCGATCACGTCATCACGTCCGACTACACGGGGCTCGATCGCGCAGACCGCATCGTGCTGACCCCATAGGAGCGTCCATGTTGAAGGTCGAACACCTCTCCAGGTTCTATCGCGGCAGCGAAGTCGAAACCGCCGCGCTCGACGATGTCTCGCTCGAAGTGCGTGACGGTGAATTCCTCGCCATCATGGGCCCGTCCGGCTGCGGCAAATCGACGCTGCTCAACATCCTGGGGCTCATCGACAGCCCGAGTGCGGGAAAATACTGGTTTCTCGGCGAGGACATCGCGCACTTCTCCGAGGAACAGCTCACGCTGCGGCGTCGCGCGCAGGTCGGCTTCATATTCCAGAGCTTCAATCTCATCGACGATCTCAACGTCGCCGAGAACGTCGAGGTGGCGCTGCTGTACCTGGGTATTCCCCGCCACGAGCGGCGCGAGCGGGTGGCCGAGGCGCTCGAGCGCGTCGATCTCGCGCATCGTGCGCGCCACGTGCCGAAGCAGCTGTCGGGCGGCCAGCAGCAGCGCGTCGCCGTCGCCCGCGCGCTGGTTGCGCGCCCGAAGCTCCTGCTCGCCGACGAACCCACGGGCAATCTCGATTCGGCGAACGGCGATGCGGTCCTCGAACTGCTCGACGGCATCACGCGCTCGGGCACCACGACCATCATGGTCACGCACTCGGCCGAGCATGCACGGCGCGCGCAGCGCATCGTGCACATGCTCGATGGCCGGATCGTCGAGGAGGAAGAAGAAGCGGAGGTCACATGCTAGGCAGCTACGTTGCCGCGGCGATTCGCAACCTGCTGCACAATCGCGCCTACGCGCTCATCAATCTGCTCGGGCTGACGCTCGGATTCACCGCGGCGATCCTGATCGCGCTGTATGTGCGCGATGAATTCAGCTACGACCGGTTCATCCCGAATCACGAGCGGATCTATCAGCTCGGCGAAGTGATTGCGCCGCCTGGGCGGGCGGAGATGCGGGTCGCAGTTTCCGCCGTCACAGATGCTGCCGCGCTGCAGCTCACGTTCCCTGAAATCGACGCGACGACGCGTCTTGCGTACGCAGGTATCCGTCTGCACCGCCGTGACGATCCTGATGGCCTTCCGTTTGGTGGCAACTGGGTAGACCCCAATTTCCTTGAGCTGTTTCCGCTGCGAGTAATTGCAGGTGAAGTATCGAACGCGCTGAGCCGGCCCGATGGCCTGGTGCTGACGCGCAAGGCCGCGCACCAGCTGTTCGGCCGTGAGGACGTCGTCGGCGAAAGGCTTTCCCTCGATCGTCAGGTCGACATGCACGTGATGGCGGTGGTCGCGGATGTTCCGGCGAACAGCCACCTGACCGGTGACGTGTTCCTGCCTGGCATCGCCAGTTCCTCCGGGCTGACGGCTCTGGAAGCTGCGCAGCGCCAGCCTGGCGCGCTGCGCGCCGACAATGTCATCACGTACGTGAGGCTTCGTTCGGGTGCGGACATAGATGCCATTCGCGCGCGACTGGGCGAATTTGCGGACACACACGTCCCTGACAATGTAATCCCGGGAAACGTAAATGGCATGAGCAGTTCGCGCGTGTACACGTTCACGCTCACACCGCTTGCCGACATTCATTTTCAGCCTCGGCGTATGGGTGAAATGAAACCCGCAGGCGATCCGCGGGTCGTGAAGGCGATGCTGGGCATTGCGCTGCTCATTCTGATCGTCGCCTGCGGCAACTTCGTGAGCATGATGACGGCGCGCGCCATGCGGCGCGCGGTCGAAGTCGGCGTGCGCAAGGCGGTCGGCGCGCTGCGCCGACAGATTGCGCTGCAGTTCATGGGTGAGTGCCTGTTCTATGCCGTGCTGGCGCTGATCTGCGCCGTCATTGCCGTGGAGCTCATGCTGCCCGCATTCAACGGCTTTCTGCAGCGGCAGATCACGTTCGACTACCTGAGAGATCCTGCGCTGGCGACAGGGCTCATCGGACTTGCATTGCTGTCGGGATGCGCAGCAGGCGCCTATCCGGCTTTTTATCTCTCGGGCTTCAAGCCCGCCATCGTGCTCAGAGGTCTTGCTTCGCAGCCGAAGGCGAGCCGGATACGTCGGATGATGGTCGTGCTGCAGTTCGCGACGCTGATCGCTTTGCTGGTGGCGACGCTCACGGTTCAGCGACAAACCCGCTACGCGATCGAAGAGCGTCTGCGCGTGCCCACCGATCAGATCTATCTCAACAATGCCGCGAGCGGCTGTTCACGCGAGTCACTCGATGCGATCCGCAATCTGAAACCCGTGCTGGTGGTCACCTGTGCTTCCCAATACGCGCTTTCCATTCATCACATGTCGGCGACGTTTGTCTCGCCTCGCGGCGACGACGCCGTCGCTACCGGTGCGGTGCCAGTGGACGACGCCTTCTTCGATGTCTTCGGCATCACGCCGCTCGCCGGGCGGCTGCTGTCGCGTTCGCGCGGGCAGGACATGGTTCTCCAGAGTGGCAGCGACGTGCAGGACAACCCCGCCATCGTGATCAATGAATCCGCGGCCCGCGCCCTCGGCTTCAACATTCCGGCGGAAGCGGTCGGCAAATTTCCGCAGTGGCGGCGCGTGGGCATTGACGATGGCCGGATCAAAGTCTTCGAGATGCGCAGCTCGCAGATCGTCGGTGTGATTCCGGACTTCTCGGTCGGCTCGGTTCGCGATGCGATCGAGCCGACCGTGTACTACGTGGACCCTGTATTGCTGTCCCGTCTCGTCGTGCGATTCGATGGCGGTGCGGTTCAGGAGGGCATGAACGCGGTCGAGGCCGTATGGAATCAACGAGAGCCCGGCAGCCGCTTCGAAGGGACATTCCTCAGCCAGTACATGAACGCCCTGTATGCCGACATCGTCACGCAATCCACGGTCTTTTCAGTGTTTTCAGCAGTCGCCGTGGCGCTCGCAGCGCTCGGCCTGCTCGGGCTTGCGATCTTCACCGCCGAACGGCGCACCAAGGAAATCGGCTTGCGCAAAGTGATGGGGGCGCGCCGCACCGACATCCTGTGGTTTCTCGGCTGGCAGTTCGCCCGCCCGGTGCTGTGGGCGAACGTCATTGCCTGGCCGTGTGCATACCTGCTCATGCGCTGGTGGCTGCAAGGCTTCGAATATCACGTCGAGCTGGGTCTGGCGACGTTCGTCATTGCCGGCGTCCTGGCCTTGATCATTGCCCTGGCAACGATCTCGGGTCACGTCCTGCTGGTGGCGCGCGCCAGGCCGATCCATGCGTTGCGGCATGAGTGAAACGGGCAGCGGCGCTACTTCCTCGCTCCGAGCCTCGCCAGCATCTCCGACAATTCTTCCGGACTGATCCAGAAGTGTTCGCACACGCGTCCCCACAGCATGGGCGTGGGGACATTGTGGCCGCGGCGCTCCTTCTGTGTTTCGTGCAGCACGTACAGCACGATGCGTTCTCTGTGCGTGAGACCGTCGCGGACGTCGGGAATGTCGTTGCGATTCATGTACTGCCTTTCCGCTCCCTCCTCCGCTTGCGGGGGAGGGCTGGGGTGGGGCCTCTTACTGTGGGGCCGGCTTCAGCCGGCCTCTTTTCGGAAGTCAGGCTGAAGCCTGACCTACAGAAACCCCCATCATCAGGCCTCAGGCGCCCGCTTTGCGCCGCTGCTTCGTCTTCGCCACCTGCGACAGGCGCCCCGTGTCCGGCGGCGTTTCGATGCGCGTGGTTTCATCGCCGTGCATCTCCATCAGCGACTCCATCAGGCCTTCATCGGCGCTCGAACACACGCCGAGCACGCTCGCTTCGTCGCAGCCTTCCGCCGCGACGTAGGCGTGACCCATGTTGGAATCGATGTAGATGGATTCGCCGGCTTCGAGAACGATCGGGTCGTAGAACTCCGTGTGGATCTCGATGCGGCCTTCCAGCACGTAGATGTATTCCTCGCCGGAGTGATGCACGAGTTCGCCGAACTCGCCGACGCTCTTGGCGCGGATGCGCGTGAGCACCGGGATCATGCGTTTGCGGCGCAGCTCCGCACACAGATAGTAGTAATCGTAGTTGCGGGTGTTGACGCGGATCGCGCGATCGAGCCGTCCGATGCTGCGCCGCGCGGTCACGGCGGGCTCCGGTCCTTCGCTCGGCTCCGCGAACAGGTCCGCCATGGGAATCTTCAGCCGCTCGCTCAATTGCAGCAGCTTGTCGTAGGTGAGCGTGAGCCGGTCGTGTTCGACCTTGGCGAGCGTCGACAGCGGAATACCGGTGCGCTTGCTCATTTCCTTGAGCGTCCAGTCGTTGCGGGTGCGCAGCGAACGCAGCAATCGTCCGAGGGTGGGCTTGGCGGGCGAGCGTGACTTGCTTGTCTTCATTGCGCGCAATTCTAGCGGGAACCCGTGACGGAACGGCTCATTGCCGAAATCTACAATCAGGTTGACGATTCTCCAATCAGGACTAGTATGGCCGACAGGGGATAAATCAGCCGACAAAGAGCGGCGCACACACAGGTGAGGATCCCATGCGCATTCGCACGGCGATGTTGTTGACGGCCCTGATCCCCTCCGCCGCCGCCTGGTCGCAGGCCGCCCCGGCGCCGGCCCCCCCCCCCCCGGCACCGGACCCCGCGGCAACCCAGGCAGCGCCCGCCACGACACGCGCGCTGACCCGCGAAGACGCGGAAGCGTGGCTCGATGGCTTCCTTCCCTATGCGCTGAAGACCGCCGACATCGCCGGCGCCGTCGTCGTCATCGTGAAGGACGGCCAGGTGCTGCTGCAGAAGGGCTACGGCTACGCGGACGTCGAAGCGCGCAAGCCCGTCGATCCCGAGAACACGCTGTTCCGTCCGGGCTCGGTGTCGAAGCTCTTCACCTGGACTGCCGTCATGCAGCTCGTCGAGCAGGGCAAGCTCGACCTGGATGCCGACGTCAACAACTACCTGGATTTCCAGATCCCGCCGCGCGACGGCCAGCCCGTCACGCTGCGCAACGTCCTGACCCACACCGCCGGTCTCGAAGAGCAGGTGAAGGGCCTGATGGGCACGGAAGACGACCCCGTCGAACCGATCGGCAAACATCTGGCGCACTGGATTCCGGAGCGCATCTACGCGCCCGGCACCACGCCCGCGTATTCGAACTATGCGACGGCGCTGGCGGGCTACATCGTCGAGCGCGTCTCGGGGCAGACGTTCGACGACTACATCGATCAGCATCTGCTCGCGCCGCTGGGCATGCAGCATTCGTCGTTCCGCCAGCCGCTGCCCGACCATCTCAAGCCGCTCATGTCGAAGGGTTATGCGCGCGCGTCGCAGCCGGCGAAGCCGTTCGAAGTCATCGGCGGTCTCGCGCCGGCGGGCAGCCTGGCGGCTTCGGGCGCCGACATGGGCAAGTTCATGATCGCGCACCTGCAGAACGGCGCGTTCGGTGAGACGCGCATCCTGCAGGAAGAGACGGCGAAGCAGATGCACGGCACTGCGCTCACGATCCTGCCGCGCGTCAATCGCATGCTGCTCGGCTTCTACGAACAGAACTACAACGGTCACCGCGCGCTCGGCCATGGCGGCGATACGCAGTGGTTCCACAGCAACCTGCACCTGTTCATCGACGACAACATCGGCCTGTTCTTTTCCGTGAACAGCGCCGGCAAGGCAGGCGCGCCGGGCGACATCCGCAGCGCGCTGTTCGAGGAGTTCGCCGACCGCTACCTGCCGGGACCGACGCTCGACGGCAAGGTCGACGAAAAGACCGCGGCCGAACACGCACGCCTGATCGCGGGCGCCTACCAGAATTCGCGCCGCATGGACTCGAGCTTCCTCAGCCTGCTGAACCTGCTGGGCACCATCAAAGTGGTACCGAACGAGGACGGCACGATCACCGTGTCGATGGCCACGAACCTGGCCGGCGTGCCGATCAAGTGGCGCGAAGTCGAGCCGTTCGTATGGCGCGACGTGAACGGCAACAACCTGCTCTCGGCCGAGGTGAAGGATGGCCGCGTCACGCGCTTCAGCTTCGGCGAAATCTCGCCCTTCATGATCTTCGAGCGCGTGCCCGCATCGCGTTCCGCCGGTTGGCTGCTGCCAGCGCTCTGTGCCGGATTGGTGGCCCTGTTGCTCACGGCGCTCGCGTGGCCAGTTTCGGCGCTGGTGCGTCGCCACTACGGCGTGCCGTACGCGCTGACGGGCCAGGCGGCGAAGTCGCATCGCTGGATCCGCATCGCATCGACGGCCGGGGTGGTCCTCATGGTCGCGTGGGCCGTCACGATCACGACGATGATGGGCAACTTCAAATACCTGTCGGGTTCGGTCGACGGGTGGCTGTGGGTGCTGCAGCTGCTGTCGCTGATCGCGTTCCCTGCGGCGGCAGTCATCGGCCTGCTGAACGCTGCGACGGTGCTGCGCGACCGGCGCAAGTGGTACACGAAGGTGTGGGCCGTCGTGCTGGCGCTGGCGCTGCTCGTGCTGCTCTGGGTCGCCTACACCTTCCACCTGATCGCGCTCGACGTGAACTACTGAGCTGATATGGACGCGCCTCTGCAGATGCAGGTCGAGGTGGAGCAGCTGCGTCTCAAGGCGCCGTTCCGCATCTCCGGATACACCTTCACCGACGTGCCGGTCGCGGTCGTCACGTTGCACGGCGGCGGCGCGACCGGCCGCGGCGAAGCGTCCGGCGTGTACTACCTCAAGGACACGCCGGAGCAGATCGCGCGCACGCTCGAATCGCATCGCGCAGCGATCGAACGCGGCATCAGCCGCGAGGCCTTGCGCGAACTGCTGCCTGTCGGCGGCGCGCGCAACGCGGTCGACTGCGCGCTGTGGGACCTGGAAGCGAAACAGACGGGTCGTCCCGTGTGGCAGCTGGCGGGACTCGATCACGCCGTGCCGCGCGTCACGACATTCACGCTCAGCGCCGACGAGCCTGCCGCCGTCATGCGCGCCGCGCAGAACCTGCCGCAGGCGCGCGCACTCAAGCTCAAGCTCAACGGCGATCTGCCCGCCGACATCGAACGCGTCCGCGCCGTGCGCGAAGCGCGGCGCGATGTGTGGATGGGTGTCGACGCCAACCAGGGCTATACGATCGAAACACTCGGCGTGCTGCTGCCGCGCCTGGTCGATGCCGGCGTGAAGCTGCTCGAACAGCCCTTGCCGCGCGGCAGCGAAGCCGAACTCGAAGGATTCCAGAGTCCCATTCCCATCGCCGCCGACGAAAGCGTGCAGGGCCTGGCGGATGTCGCCGGCCTGGTCGGCCGCTTCGATGTCGTGAACATCAAGCTCGACAAGTGCGGCGGCCTCACCGAGGCGCTGCTGATCGCCAACGAGGCGCGCCGGCTCGACCTGCAGGTGATGGTCGGCAACATGGTGGGCACGAGCCTGGCGATGGCGCCGGCCTTCGTCGTGGCGCAGCTGTGCGACTACGTCGATCTCGATGGTCCGTACTTCCTCGAACAGGACTACCGGCCGAGCGTGCGCTACGACGGCGGCAGCATCCACTGTCCCGACACGGTCTGGGGCGGCGGGCGGGCCTAGTTCGCGAACGTTCAGCGAGGCAACGCGGATGAAGCAACGCAACCGACTTTCGCGCCGCCATCTGCTGCAGGCCGGCGCGGCTGCCGCACTGTGCACCGGCGTCCCGATGATCAACCTCGGCATGCACCGCGCCTTTGCCGATTCGGACCGCCGCTACTCGACGCGCGCCATCGACCTCGTCGGCCGCTCGCTGGTCATCGACATGCTGGCGCCGCTCAAGATCGACTTTCGTCCCGAGGCCTACGCCGGCCGCATCAGCGAAGCCGATGAAGCCGCGTTCCGCGCCAGCGGCATCACCGGATTCCACAATGCCATCGGCACCGGCGGTCCGAACGTCGTCGAAGAAACGCTCGAGTTCATCGCCGGCTGGCAGGGGTTTGCCGCGCGCAACTCGCATCTGTTCACGCTGGTGGGCACCGCCGCCGATCTGGATCGCGCCAAGACGGAGCGCAAGATCGCCGTGATCACGGGCGTGCAGAACGCCGAACACTTCGTCCGGCCCGACGACGTCAAACGGTTCTACGCGCTCGGCCAGCGCTGCGCGCAGCTCACCTACAACAGCCAGAACCTGCTCGGCAGCGGCAGCACCGAGCGCGTCGACGGCGGCGTCAGCGACTTCGGCGTCGAGATCATCAAGGCCATGAACGACGCCGGCATGCTGGTCGACGTCTCGCACTGCGGCGACCGCACCACGCTCGATGCGATCGAGCTGTCGCCCGTACCGATCGCG
Source organism: Povalibacter sp. (assembly GCF_036735925.1). Taxonomy (NCBI): domain Bacteria; kingdom Pseudomonadati; phylum Pseudomonadota; class Gammaproteobacteria; order Steroidobacterales; family Steroidobacteraceae; genus Povalibacter; species Povalibacter sp. Next base: position 15,835 of record NZ_DAINNK010000069.1, on the reverse strand, counting down.
ATCACGCACTCGAACTGCCGGGCGCTCAACGATCATCCGCGGCTGAAGACAGACGAAGCCATCCGCAAGCTCGCTGCGAAGGGCGGCGTGATGGGCATCACGGGCGTGCGCATGTTCGTGCGTGATCGCGAGCCCACCACCGTCGAGCACATGGTCGATCACATCGACCACGTCGTGAAGCTGGTCGGCATCGAACACGTCGGCGTCGGCACCGATTCGGATCTCGCCGGCTACGACGACATGCCGGCCGACCAGTACAAGATGCTGCGCGAGAGCTACAAGGCGAGCTACGGCTTCCGCGACAAGATCGACACCGATGGCTTCGATCATCCGCAGAAAGTTTTCGATCTGACCGAGGCGCTGATCCGGCGCGGCTACTCGGACGCCAACATTACGGCGGTACTTGGCGGCAACTTTCGCCGCCTGCTGGGTGCAACGTGGAAATGACAGCCCGCAACGTCGCGGCAGGCCTGACTTACAACTATTCGGGGAGAGGGCTATGACTACTTTCAGGAAAGTTTCGCGTGGAATTGCGATCGGCGGTTCGGGTGCGCTGGCAGTGCTGGCCGGCACGACCGATGTGTACGCTGCGGAGACGATTGCAGAGATCATCGTGACGGCGCAGAAGCGCAGCGAGGCGCTAATCGACGTTCCGCAGTCGGTCACTGCGATCGACGGAAGCGTGCTCGAGCGCCAACAGGCGTCGAGCTTCCAGGACTATCTGAAGCTCGTCCCGGGATTGCAGCTCACGCAGGACACGCCCGGAGTCGGGCGTCTCGTCATGCGCGGCGTCAACACGGGCGGCGTCGCTTCCACCGTCGGCGTGTACGTCGATGAAACGCCATTCGGTTCCAGCAGCGGTCTGGTCAACGGCGCGATCCTGGCGGCAGACTTCGATACCTTCGACATGCAGCGCGTCGAAGTGCTGCGCGGCCCGCAGGGCACGCTCTACGGCGCCAGTTCGCTCGGCGGCGTGCTGAAGTTCGTCACGAATCCGCCGCAGACGGAAAGAGTCGAAGCGCGCGTGCGCGTAGGCGCCGAGACTGTCGAGGACGGCGACGTCGGCTATTCCGGCGTTGGCATGGTGAACGTGCCGCTCTCTGAATCCTTCGCCGTGCGTGCGGTGGGCTACTACCGCGAACTGGGCGGATTCATCGACTCGATCGGCACCGCGGGTTCCGACATCGCCGACGACATCAACGAATCGGAGAGCTACGGCGGCCGCGTGTCGGCGCTGTATTCCCCGAGCGATGCCTTCTCCCTGCGCCTGACCGCGATCATGCAGAACATTCGCACGCAGGCGTCCAGTACGGCCGAAAGCAATGCGAACACGCTCGATACGCTGTACGGCAGACTGTCGCAGTCGCAGTTCGTTCCGGAACATACGAACGTCGACTACCGTCTCTACAACGCCACACTGGACTTCGATCTCGGCTTCGCGACGCTCACGTCCTCGACGAGCTACAACGAGTTCGATTCGCCCTTCCGCTCCGATCTGACGACGCAGTACAGCCCTCTGGTCGCCGCCATCACAGAACTCGATAACGAGTTGCTGCAGGACCAGACGACGGCCTACGACAAGGTCACTCAGGAATTCCGTCTGGCGTCGCCTGACAGCGATGCGTTCGAGTGGCTGGTCGGCGCCTACTACACCCGAGAGAAGGGGGACATCCTTCAGTTCATCGAGGCAGTGATTCCGGGAACGGTCGATCCGATCCCGGGGCAACCGCTGCTCGGTGATATTTCCCTGCACTCCGAGTACAAGGAAATCGCGGGTTTCGTGAGCGGCACCATTCACTTCGGCGACCGGTTCGATCTGACGCTGGGCGGGCGCTACAGCGAGAACGATCAGGAAGCGAAGCAGGACGGAGCTGGTCTGTTCGTCGGTCCCACTCCGGTGTCCTACCCGACAGCGAAGTCGTCCGAGGACGTATTCACGTACTCGGTGGCCCCGAAACTCAAGTTCGGCGAGCACGCCTCGTTGTATGCGCGCGTGGCAAGCAGCTTCCGCCCGGGCGGACCGAACGTACTGCCGCCGAACGCACCGCCGACCGTGCCGCTCACCTATGACTCGGACTCGCTGACCAGTTACGAAGTCGGCTTCAAGATCGAGTCCGCCGATCGCGTACTGGGCCTCGACATCTCGGCCTTCCATATCGACTGGGAGGACATCCAGCTGTTTGCGCGCGTGAACAACTTTGGCGTGAACATCAACGGCGGTGACGCGACCAGCGACGGCCTGGAGTTTACGGCGAGGGCCCTGCTGGGCGACGGATTCAACGTCTCTCTGAACGGCGCCTACACCGATGCCCAGCTCGAAGACGATACGCCGGCGCTCTCGGGCGGCCTGAAAGGTGATGCGCTGCCGTACACGCCGGAATGGAGTCTCGGTCTGAACGCCGACTACGAGTGGTCGGTCGGCTCGCAGGCGACGGCGTACGTCGGCGGCGCACTGCGGTACCTGTCCGATCAGACGGCCACCTACGATCTCGCTTATCGCAACGCCAACGGCCGCCAGCGCGAAATTTCCTCGTACGAAGTCCTCGATCTGCAGGCAGGTATCGATTTCGGGAACTACTCGATCGAGCTGTACGCCAAGAACGTTACTGACAGCGACGGACGGACCTCGGTCGGCGGGCTCGGCGCCTATCCGAACGGCGCCATCGGAACCGGCGTGATCCGTCCGCGCACGATCGGTCTGACCTTCGGCGTGGACTTCTAGTGAACGTATCGCAGGCTCGAATCCCGATGCCGACGGAGCCAGTAGTGCTGGAGCTGCCGCAGCCCTACCTGCTGTTCCTGGGCGACACCACGGAGGCGGGCTTTGCCAAGACCGCCTTCGGCCTGCGCGACTGGGCACGCGACAAATGCGTCGGCGAACTGTCGTGTTCGCCGGACGCGATCAGCGTGGGTTTGCCGCGCCTGACGCCAGCGGAAGCGAAGGCGCGGGGCGCGCGTTCGATGGTGATCGGTGTGGCCAATCAGGGCGGACGCATCCTCGACAGCTGGATACCTTCGCTGCTCGCGGCGCTCGAAGCGGGGCTCGATCTGATCGGCGGCATGCATTCGAAACTGGCGAACCTGCCAGTGCTCGTCGCTGCCGCCGAGCGGCATAACCGCCGCCTGATCGACGTGCGCACACCGCCCGCCAACATTCCGATCGCCACCGGCCGCAAGCGCAGCGGCAAGCGTCTGCTCACCGTCGGCACCGACTGTGCGCTGGGCAAGAAATACACCGCGCTTGCCATCGCGCGTGCGTTCCAGCGGCGCGCCGTGGCCACAGACTTCCGCGCCAGCGGCCAGACCGGGATCATGATCGCCGGCTCCGGCGTGCCGATGGATGCCGTCGTCTCCGACTTCGAAGCGGGTGCTGCAGAGATGCTGTCGCCCGAAGCGGCGCCCGATCACTGGGACGTGATCGAAGGGCAGGGTTCGGTGTTTCATCCGGCGTACGCCGCCGTTTCGCTCGGCCTGCTGCACGGCAGCCAGCCGGACGTGATCGTCGTGTGTCATCAGCCGGGACGCACTCACATGCTCGGTCACGCGCACTACGCGGTGCCGTCCGTCGAGGACACCATCGCGCTCAATCTCACGCTGGGCCGCCGCACGAATCCGGCGATCCGCTGCGGCGGCGTCTGTCTCAACACCGCGCATCTGTCGGAAGCCGAAGCGCGCCAGTTGATGATTGCCGAGAGCGTACGGTTGGGATTGCCGGTGGCCGATCCGATCCGCGGCGGCGCCGAGTTCGAAGCACTCGTCGACAACTGTCTGCGGGAGACGCACTGATGCGGACGAAGTTGCTGGCGGGACTGACCATGATGGTCCTGCTGGCAACCCGCGCGCTGGCCGGCGCACCGACCGCGCCGATCGAAGCCGAGATTCAGCGCCTCGCCGTCATCGGCGGCGGCACCGTGGGCGTCGCGGCGTGGCGGATCGACGGGCAGGGCCCGCGCGTGCTGGTGAATGCCGGCGAACGCTTTCCGATGGCGAGTACGTTCAAGATCGCCGTGGCCGGCGCGCTGCTGGCGCAGGTCGATGCCGGACGACTCGATCTGCAGCAGATGATCGCCGTCGATCCGGCGCTGTACGTGCCGTCGGAAGTCATCGCCGACCGCTTCATCCATCCCGGCGTCAGCCTCTCGCTGCACAATCTGCTCGAACTGATGCTGACCCAGAGCGACAACACCGCCACCGACGTGCTGACGAAACTCGCCGGCGGTCCGCAGGCCGTCACGGCGTGGGTGCACAGGCAGCAGGTCGAAGATCTGCGCGTCGATCGCGATACCGCAGCGCTGCTGCGTGATTTCTTCGTGCTGCCCGCCGGTCCGATCGAGAAGGCGTTCGCGCAGGCCGTGCAGCAGAATCCCGCGCTGGAAAAGCAGGGCGGATTGCCGAATCCCGCCTTCGACGACGACGTTCGCGATACCTCGACGCCGGACGCGATGACGCAGCTCCTGACACGCATCTTCCGCGGCGAAGCGCTGAGTGCCGGATCGACACGCACGCTGGTCGCCATCATGGAACGCTGTCGCACTGGCGATGCGCGGCTGCGCGGCAGACTGCCGCCCGGCATCGTCGTGGCCGACAAGACCGGCACCATCGGCGGCTCGATCAACGACGTCGGCGTCATCACGCTGCCTGACGGACGCGGCCAGATCGCGATCACGGTCTTCATCAAGAAGAGTGCGCTGCCGTTCGCGCAGCGCGAGCGCGCCATCGCTGAGATCGCGCGCGTCGTGTACGACTACTTTCTGTTCGCTCACGCCGGATGACTCCGCAGGTCATGCGCCGTTCGACCGCAATCGTTGCCTGGGCGCTGTGGTGTACGGCGGCCGTGAGCCTGGGCGCCGCAGCCGCCGAACCGGACGCAGCGAAGATCGACTTCCAGTGGGGCGTGCGCATTCCATTGCGCGACGGCGTACATCTGAACGCCACCGTCTACACGCCGAAGGATCAGAAGCATCCCGCGCCCTGCATCGTCACGCTCACGCCTTACATCGCGCAGAGCTATCACGACCGCGGTGTGTATTTCGCGGCGCGCGGACTGCCGTTCCTGACCGTCGACGTGCGCGGCCGCGGCAACTCCGCAGGCACGTTCCGGCCGCTGATCCAGGAAGCGCAGGACAGTTTCGATGTGGTGGAGTGGCTGGCGAAGCAGCCGTACTGCAACGGCAAGGTCAGCATGTGGGGCGGCTCGTATGCGGGCTACAACCAGTGGGCAGCGGCGAAGGAATTCCCGCCGCATCTCGCCACCATCGTGCCGGCCGCCGCGCCGTTCGCGGGCGTCGACTTTCCGCTTCGCAACAACATCTCCTATCCCTACACCATCCAGTGGCTCACGTTCACCAGCGGCCACGCGGCGCAGGACAAGATCTTCGGCGATCGCGATTTCTGGGCGGCGAAGTATCGCCAGTGGTTCGAGAGCGGCACGCCGTTCGCGCAGCTCGATACGCTCGTCGGCAATCCTTCGCCGATCTTCCAGGAATGGATCGCGCATCCGTACGTCGATGACTACTGGGACCGTTACAACCCCACGGCCGGGCAATACGCGAAGCTGTCGATTCCGATCCTGACCCTCACCGGCAGCTACGACGACGATCAGCCCGGCGCGCTCGCGCACTATCGCGAACACTGGAAGCACGCCTCGCCCGAGATGCGCGCGAAACACTACCTGGTGATCGGTCCGTGGGATCACGCCGGTACGCGCACGCCGACGCAGACGGTGGGCGGAGTCACGTTCGGTCCCGCGAGCATGGTCGATCTGCCGCAGCTTCATCTCGACTGGTATGCGTGGACCATGGGCAATGGCGCGAAGCCGGCGTTCCTGCAGAAGAACGTCGCCTACTACGTGATGGGCGCGGAGAAATGGCGTTACGCCGATACGCTCGACGCCGTGACGGCGGCAGCGCGGCCTTATTACCTGGGCTCGACCGGCAGCGCGAGCGATGTGCTGGCCGCCGGCTGGCTCGATCCGGCGCGCTCGGCGTCCGCGGGCAAGCCCGATCAGTACGTCCACGATCCTCGCGACGTTTCCGGTGCGGCGCTCGAAGCCACGCTCGATGCGTCGTCGCTCACCGACCAGAGCCTGCTGTATGCGCAGCACGGGAAGCAGCTCGTCTATCACACCGCGCCTTTCGAGAAGAACACCGAAGTCAGCGGCACGTTCCGCTTCTCCGCCTGGATCGCGATCGATCAGCCCGATACCGACTTCGCCGTCAGCATCCATGAAATCCGCGCCGACGGTTCCAGCGTGCTGCTGACGACGGACGTGCTGCGGGCGCGCTATCGTGAGAGCCTGCGCGAGCCGAAGCTCGTCGCGACCAAGTCGCCCTTGCGCTACGACTTCGAGCGCTTCACGTTCGTATCGCGCGAGATCGCCAAAGGCAGCCGCCTGCGTCTGCGCTTGTCGCCGATCAATTCCATGTACAGCCAGAAGAACTACAACAGCGGCAAGCCCGTCGCCGAAGAGCGGATGGACGATGCGCGCACCGTGACCGTGCGGCTGTATCACGATCGCGAACATCCGAGCGCGCTGTACGTGCCGCTGGGTCAGCCGGAATGAGTGGAAGATTTGTGCTCCCTCCTCCGCGCAGCGGGGGAGGGTTGGGGTGGGGGCAGTTCATGCAGAGACGGGAGGCTGATTGAACGATTTCTTCAAACGCTACCTGCTGCCGGGTTTCGTCTTCGAATCCGCCGTGATCGCCGGCGGCTATGCCACCGGGCGCGAACTCGTCGAATTCTTCCTGCCTGCCGGGCCGTGGGGCGGGCTGCTCGGCATGCTCGTCAGCATGCTGGTGTGGAGCGCGGTGCTGATGGTCAGCTTCGAGCTGGCGCGCGTCGCGCAGGCTTACGACTACCGTTCCTTCTTCAAGCTGCTGCTCGGCCGCGGCTGGTTCCTGTTCGAGATCGCCTACCTGCTGCTGATCGTCATCATCATGGCGGTGATGGGCGCGGCAGCGGGCGAGGTGATCCACAGCCTGTTCGGCTGGCCGAAGCTGGTCGGTTCGCTCGGCATGATCATCGCCACCGGCGCGCTGCTGTTCTACAGCAACAATTTCATCGAGAAGTTCCTGACGCTGTCGGTGGGCTATCTGTACCTCGTCTACATCGTGTTCGTCCTCTGGAGCCTGTTCGCCTTCGGCGATCGCATCGAGGCGAACTTCGCCGCGGAGCCGCTGGGCGACAACTGGCTGAAGGCCGGCATCACCTACGCGGGCTACAACGTCGCGACCATTCCCGCGGTGCTGTTCTGCATCCGTCATCTCACGACGCGTCGCGAAGCGCTGATCGCGGGCGCGCTCGGCGGACCGCTCGGCATGTTGCCGGCCGTTCTCTTCTATATAGCGATGATGGGCTACTACCACGAGATCGGCGCCGAAGCGCTCCCCTCGGCTTTCCTGCTCGCGCGCCTGCACGCACCGTGGTTCGAGTGGGCATTCCAGATCGCGGTGCTGCTGACGCTGGTCGATACCGGCGTCGCGGTGCTGCACGCGATCAATGAGCGTGTCGCAAAGGTCTACGAAGAGCAGAAGCGCGAGATGCCGCGCGTGATCCGGCCGGTGCTCGCGACCATCATCATGGTGCTGTCGGTGTACGCGGCGTCGGCGATCGGTCTCATCGACCTGATCGCGAAAGGCTACGGCATGCTGACGTATGCCTTCATCGTGCTGCTGATCGTGCC
>NZ_DAINNK010000069.1:0-8054 GCF_036735925.1 Povalibacter sp. | reverse complement strand
GGCCTGACGATCCTGTTCCTCACCGAAATGTGGGAGAAGTTCTCCTACTACGGCATGCGCACGCTGCTCGTCTACTACATGACGAAGGCGCTGCTGATTTCGCAGACGCAGGCGTCGTGGATCTACGGGTTCTATACCGCCTTCACCTACTTCACGCCCATCATCGGCGGCGTGATCGCCGATCGCTATCTGGGCCGGCGACGCGCGGTGATCATCGGCGGCGCCATCATGGCGCTGGGTCATTTCATGATGACCTTCGAGACACTGTTCTATCCGGCGCTCGCGATCATCGGTCTCGGCAACGGATTGTTCCTGCCGAGCCTGCCGAGTCAGGTGAAGTCGCTGTATCGAAGCGATGACCCGCGCATCGGCTCCGCATACAACGTGTACTACGTCGGCATCAATCTCGGTGCCGTGCTGGCGGCGATCGTCTGCGGCGCACTCGGCGAACTGTACGGGTGGCACTGGGGTTTCGGCGCCGCCGGCGTCGGCATGTGTCTCGGACTCGTGGTTTACACGTTCGGCGGGCGCTATCTGCCGGCCGAAGTCGCGGCGGCCGTGCCTCGCGAAACGGATTCGCGCAGCGACGATTCCTGGCGCACGCGCGTCGCGCTGCTGCTCGGCGTCATCGCCATCGTCGTCGTGTTTCGCGGCGCGTACGAACAGATCGGCAACACCGTCGCGCTGTGGGCCGACTCCGGCGTCGATCGCCGCATCGGCGCGAGCTGGACCATTCCCGCCACCTGGTTCCAGGCATTGAATCCGCTGCTCGTGTTCACGCTTACACCGATCCTGCTGGCGTACTGGAAACGCCACGCCGATCAGCAGTTCGCGCCGCTGCGCCGCATGGCCATCGGCGCCTTCGTCGTCGCGGGTGCCTACGTGCTGCTCGCGCTGGTCGCCGGTCAGCCGCAGGCGCACTGGCTGTGGCTCGCGACCTTCCTGCTTCTGTACACGCTCGGCGAACTGTTCATCCTGCCCACGGGCCTCGGCCTGTTCGGCCGCATCGCGCCGCGCAATCTCGCCGCGACCGCCATCGCGCTGTGGTTCTCCGCCAGCTTCGCCGGCAACCTGCTGGCCGGCGCGCTCGGCACGCTGTGGAGCCGGTTCGATCGCACGACGTTCTTTCTGATCGTTGCTGCCGTTGCGGCGGTTGCTGCAGTGGCGTTGCTGCTGGTTGATCGTCCGTCGCGCAGGTTGCTGCGGGAGGAGAACGGAGTAACCGTGACCGAAAGGGAATCCCACGGGGCAAAGAACGCATAGAACGCAGAAAGGAGAATGGCCGCAAAAGGCGCAAAAGGCGCAAAAGTAAATCGAAATTCTTTTTTGCGCTTTTTGCGGTTGTTTCTCTCTTTGTGTTCTATGCGTTCTTTGCCCCGTGGGATTCCCCTTCGGTCACGGTTACTCCGTTTCCGTCATCTGTTCGTTCGTGAGGCTTGCCGGAAGGGGAGATAGCATGAAACCGATTGTCGTCCTGATGTTGAGCTTGCTGTCACTGGCATCGCTCGCCGCGCCGCCCGCGGAGTTCGATTCGCGCGTCGAAAGCCTGCGCACCCGCATCGGCGTGCCCGGCATGGCCGTGAGTATCGTGGAGAACGGCCAGACGACGCTGGCGCGCGGTTACGGCGTGCTGAAGCAGGGCGAAGCGACGCGCGTCGATGCCGACACGATTTTCCCGACGGGCTCGACCGGCAAGGCAGTCACTGCCGCAGCGCTCGCGACGCTGGTCGATGCCGGCAAGATCGGCTGGGACGACAAGGTGATCGAACACCTGCCGGGCTTCCAGATGTACGACCCGTGGGTGACGCGCGAGATCACCATCCGCGATCTGCTGGTTCATCGCAGCGGACTCGGGCTCGGCGCGGGCGATCTGCTGTTCGTGCCGCGCGGCAGCCTGTCGCGCGCCGAGTCGGTCAAGCGGCTGCGCTACATCAAGCCGAAGACCAGTTTCCGCAGCGGTTATGCCTACGACAACGTGCTCTACATGGTCGCCGGGCAGCTCATCGAGGAAGTGACGGGACAGACCTGGGAGGACTACGTTCGCGAACACGTATTCCTGCCGGCGGGGATGACTGTCTCCACCAGCGACAACGATCGTCGCTTCGCCACGGCCAATCGGGCGTATCCGCATGCGCGCACCACCGAGAAGGTGCGCGGCGTCGGTCCGCTGCACATGCTCGATGAGCGTGATGAACTCGGTCGCGCCGCGGCGCCTGCGGGCGGACTCGCGGTGAGCGCCAACGACATGAGCAAGTGGCTCGCGCTGCAGCTGGCGCACGGCAAACTGCCGGATGGCAAGGCGCTGTTCAGCGAAGCGGCGCACGCGGAGATGTGGAAGCCGGTGGTGATCCTGCCGGTCTCGCCGCCGCGGTCCGAGGCGTTCAAGTCCCTCCAGCCCATGTTCCAGACCTACGCGCTCGGCTGGGGAGTGCAGGACTATCGCGGCACGAAGATCGTTTCGCACAGCGGCGCCGTGCTCGGCTTCCAGACCATCGTGACGCTGATTCCGGAAAAGAACGTCGGCTTCTCCGTCGTGATCAACAGCGAGGACGGCGAGATCCTGCTCGGCCTCATGTACGAACTGCTCGATCACTATCTCGGCCTGCCCGCCAGTGGCTGGCCGGAGAAGTACATCACCTACAAGCAGGAGCGACTGGCGGGTGCCATGAAGGCGCTCGCGGCGACGGCTGCGACGCCGGCCAAAGTCGGCCCGTCGCTGAAGCTGGAGAACTATGCCGGTACGTACACCGACGCCTGGTACGGCAACATCGAAGTCGCGATGCGCGGCAAGTCGCTGGCCATCGATTTCAAGTCGACGCCGCGCATGGGCGGCACGCTCGAACACTGGCAGTACGACACGTTCATCACGCGCTTCGACGACAAGACCATCGAGCCCGCGTACGTGACGTTCAGTCTCGATGCGGACGGCAAGGTCGATCGCATCACGATGAAGCCGGTCTCACCGATCGCCGATTTCAGCTACGACTACGCGGATCTGCTGTTCACGCCGGCGGAGAAGCCCTGAGCTGTCTTCTGCGCGGATGTTCCGCCCCCTCCTCCGCGTAGCGGGGGAGGGCCGGGGTGGGGGCCTCTTACTGTGGGGCCGGCTTCAGCCGGCCTCTTTTCAGAGTCAGGCTGAAGCCTGACCCACAAGAATCCCCCGGCATTCACGCCCGAATCTGCTGTTACGGTCCACTAGGTCGCATTGCGCCTCACAACCTCAGGAAGCCCGATCAGGTCGGTAACACCCATGTCTTGCCCGAACTGGCTGAGCAGCGTTGTGAGCTGCCCTCGATGATGTGTCTGATGATTGAAGAAATGCGCCACGGCCAGCCACATCTCGTACTTTCGTGGAGCTGGACTGGCGACGCTCACGTATCGAAGCTCTCCCGCCAGTGCGGCATCGGTAAGCGAGTCTGTCCATCGCACGATGACTTCATCGGTACCGACGCGATCTCTGCGAAGCGCTTCGAACTCGGCGTGCAGTTCTTCGTCCAGGTTCCGTACTTGAATCGGATTGCCCAGGAAGCGACCCAGCCAGATCTTGTCTCCCAGCAGTAGATGGTTGAGAGTGCCATGGACTGATCTGAAGAAGGCGCCGCAATCTCTCTTTCGATCGCTATCCGTTAGTCGAGCACAGGCTTCGTACAATCGCTCATTCATCCAGCGATTGTATGAAGCCATGTCTCGTGCCAGTGCCGCGAGCATGCCGCAATCTCCTCTTTGCGATCTAACGTATCGTCAACACCGTCCCACGTCTTCGCGCTTGACGGGCTTGTTGGGCATCAATCTGCATGCTTGTTGATCTGTGCCAGCGTCTTTCCCGCCACAAGGTAAGCAACGAGCGCCGCGGAAACCTGGATCGCCTGCTGCGACCACCTTCCTGGTTCCACGCCCGCCTGACGGAGCGCCATGGCGAGCAAGAGAAGAGATGCCAGAGCCGCGACTGCCGCGACCAGGAAGACGGCAATCCCTCTCACCGTTCCCACCGTACGCTGATGTTTCCTCTGTCTCCGCCACAACACCGAGGAGACGAGGATCGCGATAGATAGCGAGAGCAACACTTCCGAGAGATACGGCGGCTCGGTACTCATCTTCTATTCGCTGTATTGCCCACGTCCTTCACTCAGAGACGCGTCGCTTTGAACGCGTCCTTTGACGGTCGCAGCTTCGGTGCGATCAAAAGCTGACGCTTCGACACCGAAAACAGAGGCCAGAGAATGCTTCGTTTCGAGACTGCATGTCTCGCCGCGTTCGATGCGTTGGATGCTTCGAACACTCAGGCCGCAAAGCTCGGCCAACTGCTCTTGAGTCCAGCCCCGCTTCAATCGCAACTTGCGCACGGTCATGGTCATTCACTTTGGATCCAGGCGGCCAAATATGAGTCCAGTCGGGCTCTTTGAACACGACAGGGACCCGACAGTGCACAAAAATCCGTTCCTTTCGCGCCTACCTCGCAGGCAGAGCATATTCGACATTCGTGAAACTCACGACGAGCCACTCTCCCGTGTCCTTGCTCATCACATACGTACCAATGTTTCCCACGGTGCTAAGTGATCGTACCTGTATCACCGCAACATCGGGTTTGACAAACCTGATCTTCTCAATCGTGTATGTCTTGTGATCGTCCTTTCCCGGCCCGGCATGAAACGTTCTGATGGCCTCTCGTATTGCTGGCTTCCCCTGGTTCCATCTAGCGCAAACATTCGCGTCTCCGATACCTGGCCGCGGATTCGCGGATTTCGGATTGTGAGTCTCATCGGTCGAGCCGCTTGTGCTCGGCGTCGCTTCAATCCGCGAATCCGTGGCACCGAAATCACTGCAAAGGCTGCCGATGACTATCGGCCGCAGCGCGCGGTTGAACGGTATTCAGCAGTTCAAGAAGCTGCGTCATGTCCGAAAAGACGTGATGCGCCCCAGCTTCGATGAGTCTATGCGCAGGGGTGTTTGCAGCAAATCCGAACGTGTGCATGCCCGCGGCGACGGCCGCCCGTATGCCGGTGGGAGTGTCTTCAACGACGGCGCACGCGGAAGGCGGAACGCCAATCTGTCGGGCGGCAAACAAGAAGACATCAGGCGCAGGCTTCGGCTTCGCTACATCAACCACGCTGAATATCCTCCCCTCGAAGCGCTTCAGCAGTCCGGTCGCACCAAGAGTAAGTCTTATCTTTTCGTGCTCGCCACTGGACGCCACGCAATAAGGAACGTCCAGACTGGCCAGCACTCTTTCAACACCAGGAATGGACCTGATTTGGTCCTTCAAGGCGGAGGCCGCGCGTTGCCGGAGCTCATCGACAAAGGTGCTCGGCGGAGGTTCACCATGCATTTCGGTGATCAGATCGATGCACTGAGGCATGGAGAGGCCGACGAAGCGCTCGAACATGTCCTGTAGCGAAACTGGCACCCCCAAGTTGTTGAGCATGGTGCAGAAGACCTGATTGGTGATGCTCTCGCTATCGACCAGCACACCGTCACAGTCGAAAATGACAAGCTCAAAGACGCTCATATGAATGACGCCCAATGCCATTGCTCACACGCGTGCATCTTCGCACGTCGCGTGGATGGCTTCATTCGACATCTCTGCGCCCATGATCTTCAGCGCGGTCATGATGCCGTCTGGATTGCTGTAGTCACGGTAGACGAACCGTATCCCGATTTCCCGTAGCTCCTCGAAGCGACGCCCGATCCCAATCATTGGAATGCCGAGTTCTGAGGTGACCTTGGCATCCCAGGGAGCATCGCCAAAATACACAACTGAATCGATTTCGAAACCGGCCCGAGCACAAGCGAGCTTGATGATGTCCCTGCGGCGCGGCGTGTCACTTGCCGTGGCATGTGGAAAGTCCCTCAATCTCAGCCCGCAGCACGCAAGCTTGAATTCTGCCTCTGAATCGAAACCACCGGTTGCAATGGCAATATGAGCGCCGGCCGATTGCAGGCACTCAATGAATTGAATGGCGCCATCAATCGGCGAGAAGTCGCCTGGAAAGTGAGGTTGTGCATCCTCAAGAAGGCGGCAGAATTCCTGCTTGATCAATTCTTCCTTGGTCTTCCACTCCGTATCGGCAGCAAGCAAGTGTCGGACGATGCCCGAGCTGGTGGGCTCATGGAAGGTGCTCCACTCAACCGAGGATAGCGACAGTCCTGTCACACGCTCAATGGCCATTGCATAGCAACGCCCCTCGACTTGCTGCGTGTCGCAAATGGTGCCGTCATTGTCGAAGATCAAAAGCATGTTTCAGGCCGAACGCGCTTCTGAACCGCGCGGCGGGAAATCAAACGAACAAAGGTGCATACGTCTCACTGTGTTGATGGCGTTATCAGGCAGGCTCGTTCCTTTTCATTCTTGTTCTTCAGGTAGTGGATTCCGGCCGCACAAATGAGGCCCAACATCAAATTGGGTATCCATACGGCGAGCCTGCTGACGACGGCATACCAAGCGGGCATTCCTGCCAGAATTCCCATAATTACGTTGCGAAACAGTTCGCCTTTGATCTCGAGGATTACCAGGCTGAATACGATTCCTTTGGAGATCCAGGATCGCCAAGGTAGCTTTTCCCATACCAGGAAGAGCACGCCATAGTAGAGCAGCGTGGGGACGATCGCTGTCGCTGCTCCCAGCACATCGATGTGCCAGGGATAAGGAAACTTCAGCATCTGCATCTCCGAAAGTTCCTTCCCTCTCTCAGCAATGATCGAATTCTGCACGTACTGAAGAAGGACATGAGCGCAAAAAGCCGAAAGCGCAGCCGCGACAACGATTGATGCGGACAGGATTGAATGTTTACCTGTTGAACGGGTCATCGATTTCTCGCTTGGCGTCCGCGCTGTGCGGCTCCCCACCAATCGCCAACACAGCGTGCATTGTCATAGATTCGTTTCCGATACCCGGCAGCGGCCCGGCACCGAAATCATGAGCTGATGGGAGTGCAAAGCTCAACAAGCGAGCCGTCGGGGCATCGGACATGGGATACGACCTGACCCCAGGGCTTGGTGATGGGCGCTGCCAGTTCGGCGGCTCCTGCCGTCAGTGCTCGCTGATGCGCTGAGGCTACGTCGTCGGTGACCAAGGCAATCTCAACACCCAAAGGCTTGGCTGATGAGTGGGCCTCGACATGGCCGGTTGGAAAATTCATCTCGCCGAGATCGTGTGACGCAAAAGCAAGCGTCGTTTGCCCCGTCTCAAGCTCGCCGTAAGTCCCGGATTCATGGAGAAACCTGCGTTCGAAGCCGAATGCCTGGGTGAAGAAGTCCAATGATGCGGGAACATCGGGGACATAGATGATCGTGTATCCGAACTTCATGGGGTGGCTCCTTTGAGGCTCAACGCTGCGCGTAAGCCGCGGGCAACGACGCTTCGCCGTTGCGAGCCGGGCGCGCGCAGCGTGCGCACTTGACGTGCTCGTTAGGCGGCATTCGGCTCATATCTGGATAACCCATTGAGCTTTGTACCCACAGGAACAAATTGCCACCCAAGCGCTTCGGCAGCGACGGCATCCCAGTGTCCGTCACCATAGTACGTAACGGTGTCGAAGATGCCATTCAGTTGCCGGAGCGCGTGAAGCATTATTTCCTGCCTGTCGAAATGGTCGTCCGAAGTGGCCAGCGGAACCCCTGCCACTGGAAAGCCGGATAGCGATAGCTTCAGTAGTGCCGAGCCGTGCCACCCGCCCGTTGCGTAAGCAATGCGATGCGTAGTCGAATTGTGCAGGCTCTGCACAAAGACCCTCGCGCCTGGTATCTCCGCGAACGGACCGTGCTCAGAGACATGACGATGGATGCTTTCAACGAAGTGATCTCGAACTGCGGCCACTCTCTCTGGTGTCGCCTCCATGGCATTGTCATTCAGAATCTCGGTCAAAATGCCGGCGGCGGTGAATTGCGTGTACATCCCCCAGGACGGACGCAGGCTGACATCGCCAAGCACATCGCGGACTGACGCCAAGTACAACGCGTCGTCATTTGCGTCGGACTGCAGGAGCGTGCCGTCTATGTCGAAGATCGTTGCCTTCATTCTTGTGCCGCCCAGGGCTTGTTGGGAAAGCTCACAGGAA
>NZ_DAINNK010000068.1:0-25714 GCF_036735925.1 Povalibacter sp. | reverse complement strand
TGCGTACTCCATAAGCAGAAAGCCGGCCTTGAATTCGGCGGCAATTGCCAACAGGATCGACGTAGAAGAAGCGGGGCGACTGCGGAACGAGTCGCCGCAGCGCAGCGTCGTATCAAAGAGGTGCCGCAAGTCCGCGGCAAGTGGAGTCGAGATGCAAATCCAGATCAATCACGGCAGTCACGTGCGAATCGCCCAGGACACTTCGGAAAGACTGGCCCAGTCCATCGAGGAATCGCTGTCCCAGTACAAGAACCAGGTCACCCGCATCGAAGTCCATCTCGCCGACCAGAACGGCGGCAAGCATGGCGAGGCAGACAAGCGCTGCACCCTGGAAGCCCGGCTCGATCACCTGCAGCCCGTCGCCGTGTCGCACGAGGCGTCGTCGATCAAGCTGGCGATCGATGGCGCGCTGAAGAAGCTCGACAGCGCGCTGAGTCATACCATCGGCAAGCGCCGGACGTTCTGACGTCCGCCTCTTCTCTTCCTGTGGGGCCGGTCTTCCTGTGGGGCCGGCTTTCCCAAGGGGATTTCCTTCGGTCACAGCCGGCCTTCGGAGGTGTCAGGCTAAAGCCTGACCTACGGCAAGAGATTCTCAGACGTTGTCGCCCTCGGTCGAGCTGTGCACCCCGCCGACCGCGGTTTCCTGCCCCCAGCGCCAGCCGAGCACGCGCGGATGATCTTCGCCGTGCTGGTTGATGTACTCGCGATGTTCCATCAGCGCGTTGCGGATGGCCTGCTTGGCATAGGCTGCGCGTGAACCGAGCTGCGGCAGACGGTTGATCACGTCCTGCACGAGGTGGAAGCGGTCGATGTCGTTCAGCACGCACATGTCGAACGGCGTGGTGGTGGTGCCCTCCTCCTTGTAGCCGCGGACATGGAAGTTGTCGTGATTGGTGCGGCGATAGGTCAGGCGATGGATCAGCCACGGATAACCGTGGAAGGCGAAGATCACCGGCTTGTCGCGCGTGAACAGGTCGTCGAAGTCGTTGTCGCTGAGCGCGTGCGGATGTTCGTTCGGCGACTGCAGCTTCATCAGGTTGACGACGTTGATGACGCGCACCTTCAGATCGGGCAGGTGCTGGCGCAGCAGATCGACGGCCGCCAGCGTTTCGAGCGTCGGCACGTCGCCGCAGCAGGCCATGACGACGTCGGGTTCGACGCCGCGATCGTTGCTCGCCCACTCCCAGATGCCGATGCCCGCCTCGCAGTGTCTGACCGCCTCTTCCATCGTCAGCCACACCGGCGCCGGCTGCTTGCCGGCGACGACGACGTTGACGTAGTTGCGGCTGCGCAGGCAGTGATCGGTGACCGACAGCAGGCAGTTCGCGTCGGGCGGCAGGTAGACGCGCACGATCGAGGCCTTCTTGTTCACGACGTGATCGATGAAGCCCGGATCCTGGTGCGAGAAGCCGTTGTGATCCTGGCGCCAGACATGCGATGACAGCAGGTAGTTGAGCGAGGCGATCGGTCGGCGCCAGCGGATCTCGTTGCATACCTTCAGCCACTTCGCGTGCTGATTGAACATCGAATCGATGATGTGGATGAAGGCTTCGTAGCACGAGAAGAAACCGTGGCGGCCGGTGAGCAGGTAGCCTTCCAGCCAGCCTTGGCATTGATGTTCGCTGAGCATTTCCATGACGCGGCCTTCGCAGGCCAGGTGATCGTCGTACGGAAATTTCTCCGCCATCCAGACGCGATTCGTTACATCGAGCACGTCCTGCCAGCGATTCGAATTGTTCTCGTCCGGGCTGAACAGGCGGAAGTTCTTCGACTCGAGATTCATCTTCATGACGTCGCGCAGGAACTTGCCCATGACGCGCGTCGCCTCGGCGTCGACGGCGCCGGGCTTCGGCACGTCGACGGCATAGGAGCGGAAGTCCGGCAGGCGCAGGTCGCGCAGCAGTTCGCCGCCGTTCGCATGCGGATTCGCGCTCATGCGGCGCCGACCTTGCGGCGCCAGTGCCGCCAGTTCGGGCTTGAAGCGGCCGTTGGCGTCGAACAGTTCCTCCGGCCGGTAGCTGCGCATCCACTGTTCGAGAATCCGGATGTGCTCGGGCTTCTGATGCATCTCGCCCATCGGCACCTGGTGTGCGCGCCACGAATCCTCGGCGCGTTTGCCGTCGATCTCCTTCGGACACGTCCAGCCCTTGGGCGAACGCAGCACGATCATGGGCCAGCGCGGCCGTTCCTGACTGCCGTCCCGACGCGCTGCCTGCTGGATTGTCGCGATCTCGTCGAGCGCCTGATCGAGCGCCGCCGCCATGAGCGGATGCATCTTCTGCGGCTCGTGACCCTCGACGTAGATCGGCGCGTAGCCGTAGCCGCGCAGCAACTGGTCGAGTTCCTCGTGGGTGATGCGCGCGAGCACCGTGGGATTGGCGATCTTGTAGCCGTTGAGATGCAGGATCGGCAGCACCGCGCCATCGGTCGCGGGATTCAGGAACTTGTTCGAATGCCAGCTCGTCGCGAGCGGACCGGTTTCCGCTTCGCCATCGCCGACGATCGCCGCCACGACGAGATCGGGATTGTCGAACGCCGCGCCGAACGCATGACTCAGCGCGTAGCCGAGTTCGCCGCCTTCGTGAATCGAGCCCGGCGTTTCGGGTGCGACGTGGCTGGGAATTCCGCCGGGAAAGGAGAACTGCTTGAACAGCGTCTTCATTCCGGCCTCGTCCTGCGGCACGTTGCTGTAGATCTCGCTGTAGGTACCTTCCAGCCAGGTGTTCGCGACGATCGACGGCCCGCCGTGACCGGGACCGATGATGTAGATCATGTCGAGATCGCGCTGCTTGATGACGCGATTCAGATGCACGTAGATGAAGTTGAGCCCCGGCGTCGTGCCCCAGTGGCCGACCAGGCGCGGCTTGACGTGCTCCTTGCGCAGCGGCTCCTTGAGCAGCGGATTGTCGTAGAGATAGATCTGACCGACGGAAAGGTAATTCGCTGCGCGCCACCAGGCATCCATGCCCTGCAACAGATCGGGGGACAATGCAGACATGGTGCGACGATCTCCACGGGACCCGGCGATTGCCGATCAGTGGCGATGGTCTTACGCCGCAACGAGGGCGGCAATATGAACAAACACGGTCGAGCTACGTGCTCGGCAACCGTGCAGGCAGGTACGGAATGCGCCGACCCGAAGCGGTGTCAGCGAGCGTCGTCCGTTGCAGCATCCTCTGCATGGACTTCGGCGGCAGCGGGTTCGACAGGCACGGCGGCAGCCGCCGCCAGGGCGCGATCCGACGGGAACGGCCCATCGTTCAGCTCGACCACGCAGCTCGCCGAGTGCAGCGCCGGACGCATGTTGGCGAGACTGCATTCGGAGAACACCGACTCGCTGGAGATCAGCGCCGGCGTCATGAGGAAGCGGCTCCTGGGCGTGCCCGTGCACTGTTTTTCGCCGTCGTGCGGCGCGCCGAGGATGTGCGCGATCTCATGCGCCGCGATCAGCGAATCCAGCCCCGAGTTGACGCTGGCCCGCGCCAGGCCGGTGCTGAAGTACGGACTGCAGAGCGTGCGCGTGTAGGCCAGGCCTACGCGACTGTCGTCGAGCCGGCGGCCCGTGAACAGGAAGGTGATCGCCTGCGACTGCCGATCCGCTTGCCGCATTCGCAGTCCGGCGAGTTGCGAGAGCAGCTGCGAAGCATTGGTGGAATCGGAGAGCCCCGCGGTCGCGGATGCGCCCGTATCGATGGAGGACACCTGGATCGCGACGCCGAGTTGCGCCACGAAGATGCCATCGACATTGTTCAGTCGCGTCAGGATTTCCTCGCGCGCCTGCTCGTCCGTCGCATAGCGTGCCCGGAACGCGGCGTCGCCGAGCGCCGCCACGTCGATCCGATAGCTGGCCGCGGGCAACTGCACCGCGCCGCCGTTCAGCTCATCTCGCAGTTCGCGATAGGTCGCGTTGACCGGGTCGCGCCCGCCGATCGTATCTGCAAGTCGATAGACGACCGTATCGCCCGCGTCCAGCGACGCGGCACTCGCGGCGTCCAGAATTTTCATGCTGTCGATGAGGAAGAGTTCGACACCGTCCCAGAAC
Source organism: Povalibacter sp. (assembly GCF_036735925.1). Classification (NCBI taxonomy): domain Bacteria; kingdom Pseudomonadati; phylum Pseudomonadota; class Gammaproteobacteria; order Steroidobacterales; family Steroidobacteraceae; genus Povalibacter; species Povalibacter sp. Next base: position 21,672 of record NZ_DAINNK010000068.1, on the reverse strand, counting down.
ATGCCGCGCGCCGTTCCCGACGTGATGCTGATGCGCGCCCAGGAATTCGGCCGGCCTTCGACGACGCCGGCAAACAGTCCCACGCTGCTGCCGGCCGCAGCCAGCGCCAGTCGCTCGTTCGGCTGCAGACGCAGGTGGAAATCGCGACCGTAGGCGCGAAACCGCATCGACAGCGGACGCTCGTCGCTGTCGCGCACCGCCTGCGTCAGCGGCTCGAGCGTCTGCATCCGCTCGAAATGACGGATGCGCAGACCGCTCTCGCTGGTATTCGCGAAGACCGGCAGGGCCGCGATGGCACCGATGATCAAGCCGGCACACCAGGGACGCCGGCGCTGGATTACGGACATGGCTCACTCTAGGAAGGCCTGTATCCGAATCTTCGGCATCAGCGCAGAGTTTTGAACGAGGTGGTCCCTCAACCGCCGCGAATTCCGACGCGCATCACAGGCTGGGGGAAACCCGCAGATCGCATGACGAAGTATTAATAGGGAACTGCGTCACATGCCCCTTCTTCCTGTGGGGCCGGCTTCAGCCGGCTTCTTCCTGTAGGTCAGGCTTCAGCCTGACTCTGAAAGCGGCCGGCTGAAGCCGGCCCCACAGTAAGAAGCCCCCACCCTAACCCTCCCCCGCTGCGCGGAGGAGGGGATCAGACCTGCCGCTCTCAGCTTCCGTAACCCGGATTCAGCTCGATGATCTGCTTGCAGGTCTGTTCGTTGACGAAGTCGTGACCGATGACGTTCGGCAGGGTCCAGCGGTTCATGCTCGACTTGGCCTTGATCTCGGTGATGAAGTCGCCGAGCTTCGCGTGCGCGCCATCCTTGGACCTGGTGTTGCTGGAAACATTGCCGCCGGTCTGCTGCCAGTAGACCCAGTGCAGATGATCCGCGCGGTGGCCGTGGTGTTCGTCCGCGGCGGTCTGCGCCGTCTTCAGAACATCCTTCATGTCCTTCTTCGACTTGTAGGTGCCGCAGAAACACAGGCCGCTCACCGTCGGCGAACCCGCCTCGTACTTGTACATGGGCAGATAGCCGTTCTGGGGCGTGAAGCCTTTGTGAAACTCCGAGGCGAAGACCATGATGACCTTGCCGCGCAGGTCGTCGAGCGAGCACAGCGCGATGTTGCCGCTCTTGTTGTAGATGTAGTTCGCGTTGTTGCCGATGCTGCGGAAATCATCGAGCGCGGCGCCGACGTGTTCGGGGCAATAGGTGTGCGAAATGCGCAGGATCAGGAACTCGGTCGGATACGTCTTCACGTACGCCACCGCATCCTTGACGGCGGTCATGAACGAACCGCCGTACGCGCCCAGTGCGCCGGTCGATTTGCCGATCTTCGGCCACTTGAATTTCTCCATGGCGAAGTGACCCATCGTCGGTTCGACGACGCTCTTGCCCTTCTCGTCCTTGACCCGTTTCAGGAAGACGCGCACGTCGAACACGCGCGAGCCGGCGAACGCCTGGTTGTAGATGTTCGAACCCTGGCAGCGCGCATAGCGCTTCGGCGCGGCGACGCGACTGAGGCTGTCGCCGTAGACGCCGGCGTCATGGCTGGCCGGCAATACCATGTTGATCAACTGCGGATCGTTCTGGATCTTGCTCATCCACATGGCATTCGTCATCGGGAACTCCTTCGGGCTTGTCGGGCCGCAGCAGCGGTGCGGTTCTTGGTTTTAGGAGACAAGGCAGCCGCATCGACGGGCGATACGGCGGTCGACGGAGTTTCGACGGATTGTCGTCGCGCGGACCATGAACTGGCGCGCAGAAATCGAGAGGGAGGGAAAAGCTGGCGCGCGACGGATCGCGCGCCAGAAACATGACGCCCGGTCAGTGCTGCGACTTGACCAGTGCGCGGAACCGATGCAGCAGCGGTTCCGTGTAGCCGTTCGGCTGCGCGACCCCTTCGAAGACCAGCGCGCGCGCGGCCTGGAATGCCAGGCTGTTCTGCAGGTTGGCCGCCATGGGGCGATACAGCCGATCGCCGGCATTCTGCGAATCCACCTTCGCCGCCATGCGCGCCAGTGCCGCGTCCACCTGCTGCGGCGTGCACACCTTGTGCAGCAGCCAGTTGGCGATGTGCTGCGAGGAAATGCGCAGCGTCGCGCGGTCTTCCATCAGGCCGATGTCGTGAATGTCGGGCACCTTCGAACAGCCGATGCCCTGATCCACCCAGCGCACGACATAACCCAGAATGCCCTGCGCATTGTTGTCCAGTTCCTCGGTGATTTCGGCCTCGGACCACGACGCACCGGTGTGCAGCGGAATGGTCAGCAGCAGATCGAGCGCCGGCGTCGCACGCTTGGCGATCTCGGCGTGACGCGCGAACACGTCGACCTGGTGATAGTGCAGCGCGTGCAGCGTCGCAGCCGTGGGGCTCGGCACCCACGCGGTCGTGGCGCCCGCCTGCGGATGACCGACTTTCTGTTCCAGCATGTCGGCCATGCGATCGGGCGCGGCCCACATGCCCTTGCCGATCTGGCCCACGCCAGCGAAGCCGCACGTCAGGCCGATGTTCACGTTGCGATCCTCGTACGCCTTGATCCAGGTCGAGGCCTTCATCGCGCCCTTGCGGATCATCGGGCCGGCCTGCATCGAGGTGTGCATTTCATCGCCGGTGCGATCGAGGAAGCCCGTGTTGATGAACACGATGCGGCCCTTCACCGCTTCGATGCACGCAGCGAGATTGGCCGACGTGCGGCGCTCCTCATCCATGAGGCCGAGCTTGAGCGTGTGACGCGCGAGACCGAGCGCATCTTCGACGGCATTGAACAGGCTGTTCGCAAAGGCCGCTTCCTTCGGACCGTGCATCTTCGGCTTGACGATGTAGATCGAGCCGGCGCGGCTGTTGCGATGCCGGCCGAGCGCCTTGAGATCGTGCATGCCGATCAGCGACGTCACCATCGCATCGAGGATGCCTTCCGGCGCTTCGGAACCGTCCGCCAGCTTCACGGCGGGCGTGGTCATGAGATGACCGACATTGCGTACGAACAGCAGCGAGCGGCCCGGCAGCGTGATTTCCTTGCCGTCCTTCGGCGAGGTCCAGGTGCGGTCGGCCTCGAGCTTGCGGGTCATGGAGCGGCCGCCCTTGTCGAACGTCGCTTCGAGATCGCCGCGCATCAGGCCGAGCCAGTTCGAATAGGCCGCGGTCTTGTCCTCGGCGTCCACCGCGGCGACGGAATCTTCGAGATCGATGATGGTCGTCAGCGCCGCTTCCATCACGACGTCGGCGATGCCGGCCGCGTCATCGCGACCGATCGGATGCTGGCGGTCGATGACGAGTTCGATGCCGAGTCCGTGATGACGGAACAGCAGGCTCGACGGATTCGCAGCGTCGCCGCGATAGCCCGACAGCAGCGACGGATCCTGCAGCGCCGGCACCAGCGCGCCATTGACGACGCTGTAGCTCTTCACGTCCTTGTGCGAACCGCTCGCGAGCGGCAGCGCGCTGTCGAGAACCGCCTTGGCGCGTGCGATCACCTGCGCGCCGCGCTCGGCATCGTAGCCGCCGGCCCTGGCCTTGCCGGGCAGCGCATCGGTGCCATAGAACGCATCGTAGAGACTGCCCCAGCGCGCGTTCGCCGCGTTGAGCACGAAGCGATCGTTGAGCGAGGGCACCACGAGCTGCGGCCCCGCCATCGTCGCCACTTCGGCATCGACATTGCGGCTCTCGATCCTGAACGGCGCCGGCTCGGCGACGAGATAGCCCTGTTCGCGCAGGAACGACTGGTAGGCCGCCGCATCGATCGGCTGACCGCGACGCTGTTCGTGCCAGCGATCGATGGCCGCCTGCAGGCGATCGCGCTCGGCGAGCAGCGCACGATTCTCCGGCGCGAACTTCGCCAGGACGCCCGCCAGGCCCGACCAGAATGCATCGGCACTTACGCCCGTCCCCGGCAATGCCTTCTGTTCGATGAATGTCGCGAGCTGTGCTGCGACGGAGAGTCCCGCGCGATCGATCATGCTGGTCATCGTCAACCTCTTGCTGCAATTTTGTCCGGCAATTCGCCGGACATTTCTGCCGCAACGGCCCTGCGCTGCGGGGTCGCGATTACACCACCGGCCGCGGGAATGAATCTACCCGTGCGCCGCGCGATCCGCGTCTTTCTGTAGGTCAGGCTTCAGCCTGACGTTTTCAGGCCGGCTACAGCCGGCCCCACAGAAGCGCCTGCAGAAGGGTGTTAGTGTTTCGCACATATCCATTCCGGGGTTTTCGCATATGCATCCGCCACTCGACGAGACCCACGCGCCCGACGCCGCGAGCTGGGTCGCCAGCGCCGCGCGTCATCCCGACTTCCCCGTCCAGAACCTGCCGCTCGGATCGTTCTCGCAGCCCGGCGATACGCGCCGGCACGCGGGCATCGCCATCGGCGATCACATTCTTTCGCTGAGCCACATTGCATCGCTGCTGGAAGGCGACGCCCGACGCGCCGTCGACGCCTGCGGATCGGGGACATTGAACGGCCTGCTCGCGCTGGGCGCCGCGCCCCGCCGCGCCTTGCGCCGCGCCGTGTTCAGGCTGCTGACCGATCGCAATCAGGCGCATGCCGTGCAGCCCGCCCTGTTCGCCGCGAACGACTGCACACTGCACGTACCTGCGGAGGTCGGCGACTACACCGACTTCTATACCGGCATCCATCACGCGACCAACGTCGGCAAACTGTTCCGCCCCGACCATCCGCTGCTGCCGAACTACAAGTACGTACCGATCGGCTATCACGGTCGCAGCTCGAGCATCGTCGCGTCGGGCACACCGGTGATCCGGCCGCGCGCACAGATCAAGGCCGCCGATGCGCCGCCGGTCTATCAACCCACGCAGCGGCTCGACTACGAACTGGAGATGGGCGTGTGGATCGCCGGTTCGAATGAACGCGGCGAGCCGATTCCGATCGCTCGCGCCGGCGAACACGTCGCCGGACTGTGCCTGCTCAACGACTGGTCGGCGCGCGACGTGCAGACCTGGGAATACCAGCCGCTCGGTCCGTTCCTCGCAAAGAATTTCCTGACGACCGTGTCGCCGTGGATCGTCACCCGCGAAGCACTCGCGCCGTATCGCATGGCGCAGCCGTCACGGCCGGAGGGCGATCCCGCACCGCTGCCGTACCTGCTCGATTCAGCCGATCAAGCAGCGGGCGCGTACGCAATCGTGATGGAAGTCCATCTGCAGACATCGCGCATGCGCGACGCCGGCATCGCCCCGCATCGCCTGAGCCGCGGCCCGATGAGCGTCATGTACTGGACCGTCGCACAGCTCATCGCGCATCACACCTGCAATGGCTGCAACCTGCGTCCGGGCGACCTGCTCGGCACGGGCACGCTGTCGGGCGTCGACCCGTCGAGCTTCGGCAGTCTCATCGAACTGTCGGGCGGCGGCCGCCATCCGCTTCAGCTACCGGGCGGCGAAACGCGCACGTTCCTGCAGGAAGGCGACCGGCTCGTCATGACGGCCCATGCCGAAGCGCCGGGGCGGGTGCGGATCGGCTTCGGGGAGTGTGCGGGAGAGGTGGTGGCTTCCTCTTAAGAGGAAGATTGGTACGCAAGAGGCGCAAGGCGGAACGCAAAAAGCGCAAGAAGAAGTAAAAGCTTCTTTCGGACCTGCGCCTTTTGCGTTCCGCCTTGCGCTTTTTGCGTACCATTCCTATGCCAGCGCCTGCGCATGCCACCGCAGATGATCATCGATGAACGTCGCGATGAAGTAGTAGGAATGGTCATAGCCTTCCTGCAGGCGCAACGTGACCTGCTGGCCGGCTGATTTCGCGGCGGCGACGAAGCGTTCCGGCTGCAGTTCGCGCTGCAGGAAGGTATCGGCGCTGCCCTGATCGATGAGTACGTGCGCCTGCGACGGGCGCTGTTTCACCAGTTCGCAGGCGTCGTACGGGCGCCAGGCGTCACGGTCGTTGCCGAGGTAGGCGGTGAATGCCTTCTGTCCCCACGGCACCTGCGTCGGCGCGACGATCGGCGCGAAGGCGGAGACGGAGCGGTAGAGCTGCGGATGTTTCAGGTGCAGCATCAGCGCGCCGTGTCCGCCCATCGAATGGCCCGTGATGCCCTGACGATTCAGATCGGCATGGGCGAAGTTGTCTGCAACGACCTGCTGCAGTTCCTCGACGACGTAGCGATCCATGTGAAAGTGCGTCGACCACGGCGCCTGCGTGGCGCTGAGATAGAAACCGGCGCCCTGGCCCAGATCGTAGGCAGTGTCGTCCGGCACGCCTTCGCCGCGCGGCGAGGTGTCGGGCGCGATGATCATGATGCCGAGCTCCGCGGCGGTGCGCTGCAGGCCGGCCTTGGTCATCACGTTTTCCCAGGTGCAGGTCAGGCCGGAGAGATACCAGAGCACCGGCACTTTCCCTGTCTGGGGCGGCGAGAAGACAGCGAAGCGCATGGTGGTGCGGCACACGCTGGATTCGTGGTCGAACACGTCGAGTCTGCCGCCGAAGCAGCGCCAGGATGAAACGGTCTTGAGCATGGATCCGGCTCCGCCAAACAATTTGCTTGCGGGCCTTTTCCTGTGGCCCCTCTCTTCCTGTGGGGCCGGCTTCAGCCGGCCTTGCTGGAGTCAGGCTGAAGCCTGACCCACAGAAGAGTCAGAACAGCACGACGCTGCGGATCGACTTGCCTTCGTGCATCAGATCGAACGCATCGTTGATCTTCTCGAGCGGCATCGTGTGCGTGATCAGTTCGTCGATGCGGATCTTGCGGTTCATGTACCAGTCGACGATCTTCGGCACATCGGTGCGACCGCGCGCGCCGCCGAAGGCCGTGCCCTTCCAGACGCGGCCGGTGACGAGCTGGAATGGGCGGGTGGCGATTTCCTTGCCGGCTTCCGCGACGCCGATGATGATCGACTGGCCCCAGCCGCGATGACAGCACTCCAGCGCCTGGCGCATGACGTCGGTGTTGCCGGTGCAGTCGAAGGAATAGTCGGCGCCGCCGCCAGTGAGTTCGACGATCTTCGCCACGACGTTTGCCGCACCGACTTCCTTCGGATTGACGAAGTCGGTCATGCCGAAGCTCTCGGCCATCGCGCGCTTGGCGGGATTGACGTCGACGCCGATGATTTTGTCGGCGCCGACGAGCTTCGCGCCCTGGATCACGTTCAGTCCGATGCCGCCGAGACCGAACACCACGACGTTCGCGCCGGCCTCGACATCGGCGGTGTAGATCACCGCGCCGACGCCCGTCGTGACGCCGCAGCCGATGTAGCAGATCTTGTCGAACGGTGCGTCCTCGCGGACTTTGGCCACCGCGATTTCCGGCATGACGGTGAAGTTGGAGAAGGTCGAGCAGCCCATGTAGTGATAGATGGGCTTGCCCTTGTACGAGAAGCGGCTCGTGCCGTCGGGCATCACGCCCTTGCCCTGCGTGGCGCGGATGGCCGTGCACAGGTTCGACTTGCGCGAAGTGCAGGTCTTGCACTGCCGGCATTCCGGCGTGTACAGCGGAATGACGTGATCGCCCGGCTTCACCGACGTCACGCCCGCGCCGACTTCGCGCACGATCCCGGCGCCTTCGTGGCCGAGGATCGAGGGAAAGATGCCTTCGGAGTCCTTGCCTTCGAGCGTGTAGGCGTCCGTGTGACAGACGCCGGTGGCCATGATTTCCACCAGCACTTCGCCGGCTTTCGGCCCCTCGAGGTCGAGTTCGACGATCTCCAGCGGCTGGTTGGCAGCGAAGGCGACGGCGGCGCGGGTCTTCATGGGTTTCTCCGGAAAGGCGGGGCCCGGATCATACCCCGCACGCCGGCGCCGTCGGCAGCTGCTGCGCCTACTTCAGGTGCTTGTCGTGATTTCAGAAAAGAAGATCTCCACGGGGGGCACGGGGAGCACGGGGCGGAAAACTTAAGGAGAGCTTCCTTTCAGATCCCCGTGTTCCCCGTGTCCCCCGTGTCCCCCGTGGAGTTCCTCTTCATCCGTTCAGTAGTGATCGAAACTGACCCTGAGTCCGCCGCCCTCCTCGGTCGGCGGCAATTCCTGCACGAAGCGGCGCGCGGTGCCGAGTTCCAGCGTGAGCGATCGATAGGTGTGCCGGCCGCGTTCGCGACTCGTCTCCACGTGCAGCACGTAGGTGCCGGCGGGCACGCGTTCGCCGGCATCATCGACGCCATCCCAGAACACGTTGTAGACGCCCGCGCCCGAGGTCGACATGGAACGCGTGGTCACGAGCCTGTCCGTGTGCGCCCGGTTCATCGACCACCAGAGGTAGTTGTCCTTCTGCCAGTCGGCGCGTTTGCCGACCAGCAGCAGGGTGCGCACCGGGCGGTTGTCCGGCGCAGTGATCCACATCGCCAGGTACGGCGAACGGAAGCTCGGATCGCGGATCAGCTGGCGTCGCGGCGCCGTGAAAGTGGCGAGCGCCTGCCAGCCGTCGGACCACGCAGAGGGTCCGGCGGACGATGCAACGGAAAATCTTTCGCGACCGGCATCGGTGACGCGGATCGAACCGTCATCGCGCGCGATGCGTGCAGCGACGCCGTGACGATTCGCCAGGTCGAGCGCCTTCTCTTCTTGCAGCACGAGCAGCGTGGTCGCCATGGCGTCGGCCTCCGCCGCGCTCGCTGCAATGACGCTGACCGAACGGCGCTGATCGACCGGCCAGCCGGTGAATGGCGACAGCGTGACGCTGTGTCGCGCACCCCGCACGAGCGGATCGCGCGGCCCGCGGCCGCTGGTCGCGATGCCTTCGTCACGCAGGTGCGTCGTCGCGACCAGCGGTGCGTTGTCGAAGGGCCGCGTGGGATCGGCGATGCCGACGCGCCAGCCGGCGGACTGCGGCGTCTGACCGCCGCAGCGGATATCGCCGCCGATGTCGACGAGTGCACCCGCCACGCCCTGCACGCGGCACGCAGCATCGAAGGCGCGATCCACGATCCAGCCTTTCGCGAGCGCGTCGAGCGAGAACAGGACTGCGTCCGGACGAACGATGGTTCGCGTGCGCGGATCGAACCCGACCTCGGCCGCCATCGTACGGGCGACAGCGTCCTGGAGTTCGATCCGCGACGGCAATTCGTGCACTGCCTGACGCCACAGGTTCAACGCCTGTCCCAGCCGTCCGCTGAACGCACCGGACGAAACACGCTGCCAGTGTTCGGCCAGCGAGACGACGTCGAACAGTTCCGCCGAAGCCTGATGGCGCGAGGCGCGATTCAACTGCGAAAGCTCGCTGTCCGGGTCGCGGTGATCCAGCACGCGCCGCAAGCGGTCGATCTCGGCACGTACGGCGAAGGCCGCTTCCTGCGCGACGCGCAGCGATTGCGCCGTAAAGGCCAGCAGCATGCGTGTGCCCAACACGCACTCGTCCCGGAACACGAACGCGCCCGCATCGGCGGCGGGCACTTCCAGCGCGGGCATGGGCGGCGGCAGCGTCTCGAACGGCATGTCAGTGCACCGTCAGCGAGAACAGTGTCCACATGCCGGCGGCGCTCACGAGGGTCAGCAGCAGCGCCGTGCGCAGTCGGAAACGCATGCTCAGGAAGATGAGATAGCCGATCAGCGACAGCACGATCAGCAGCACGGCCACCACGTCCACCAGCAGCCGCCACGACGGACTGGCGCGTTCGGCGCGATGCAGTTCATTCATCACCAGCGTCGCAGGCGCAGGTTCGATGACGATTTCGAGCCGGCCCGTCGGCAGATTGACGCGTACATCCGTCAGGCCGCGTACGCCCTGCAATCTCGCGAACACATCCGGGCCGGCGCGATCGCCCGAACTGTATTCGCCGCGCAGCGCGGCGTGAGCTGCGGCGATCTCCGCCAGCACCGCGCCCGGATCGTCGGCGAGTTCGATCCGCTTCACTGCCTGCGGATCGAGCTGCACGGTCTTGGTCACGGGCGCCGGCGGCTCACCCTCGGTCCACTGCGGATGATTCAGCAGCAGGCCGGTGACGGAAAAGAAACACAGCGCGAGGAAAGCGATGGCCGACAGCCAGCCGTGCAGCAGTCGGCAGTAACGGTGGAAATCCTGGGTCGAGATCATCAGGCCACGACCGCCAGCGCGCGGCGTGCGCGCTGGCGGTAACGGATGCACTCCTGTGCATAGCGCCGGTACATGGCGGGGTCGACTTCCTCGCTCTCGCAGCACGGCAGCAGCAGCGCGCCTTCGGACGTGAAGTTGCCGTCCCATGCCATCAGCGCCTCGTCCGGGAAGCCGGGATCGTAGGTCGCGAGCTTCGCGTCCGGCATCGCATCGAAATACGCGCACAGATTGATGCCGGTCTCGCTCATGAGTTCGAACGGCGGCTCGCTTTCGAAATCCCAGGCGGGCTCTTTGCGGCTCATGTGATCATCCCCGAACCCAGCCGTGCGCCTCGTTGTCGCGCAGGCCGCCGCTCTGGAGATAGGCGAGCCTGGTGCGCTCCAATGCGTCGGCCGGCAGCGCGTTGCGCTGCGCATTCACGTCCACGTTGTAGAGCTTCGCCGCGTTGAGGCCGAAGATCCGCGCCTTGTCCTCGTCGGTGATCTTCCTGTAGCCGTGCTTCTCGCACATCTCATCGGAGATCTGGAAGCGCTGGAAGGCTTCGATGGACCACTGCGGCGAACCCCACCACAGGCAGTCGGTGCCCCACACCACGTGATCGGCGCCGTAGGTCTTGATGTTCAGACCCATGCCGTGCATCGCCATGACCGGATCCTGCACGACCAGCGTGTTGAAGAACGAGCCGATCTCCGGATAGACGTTGTTGACCTGCGGATTCCTGCGCTTGATGTCCATCAGGATCCTGTGCCACAGGAAGTCGCCGGTCTCCGGGTTGTACTCGTTCATCTCCTTCCAGTTCTCGCCGTCGGAAGAACCGTGCTTGAGCGCGGAGTGATAGATGACGAAGTTGACGTCCGGATTGCGCAGCGCCGCCAGCTCCACATCCTTCGGGTTCGCCAGATGACCGAGCTTCTTCGACTGGTAGCTGTAGCCCTTGTGCACGCTGAACAGCTTCTTGCCGCGCTTCTTCGACTCCTCGATGAACCACTGCGCGTTCTCGTCGTCGAGCTGGAAGCCGTTGCCGGTGCGCGCCGGGTCGGTGTGGCAGTACCACTTCCAGGAATCGATCTTGTAGACATCGAGTTCGCGTTCCATCTGTTCGAGGGTCGCGGCCTTGTCGATCGTGTTGGTCTGCGTATTCCAGTAGTGGTTCGGCGCGAGGTTGCCCTGGCTCAGTGCGCGTTGTGAGCCGGCCATCGCGTTGATCTCGTTGCGGCTCTTCGCCATCAGCCATGACGGCAGGATGGCCCCGCGCGGCGTGCGTTCGGCATCGACCAGCACGCGGCCGTCCGCGGCGCGCTGCTCTTCGCGGCTCGGCACGCCCGAGATCACGACCATCGCGGTCTCGGAATCGAGAAACATCTCCTTCACGAAGGTCTTGAACGAATAGGCCTCGACGTCGTTCTTGAGATCGAAGCCCATGTTCTTCGCGGTTTCGGAATTGCGGAAGTTGAGCGCAATGCCGTTGGAGTAGTGAGCCTGCACGTCGATGATGAAGTACTTGCCCTTCCTGCCGCCGGTCAGCTTTTCCTGCACGGCCGCGAGACTGAACTGTTCTTCCCTGTCGATATCCCACACGGCACCGAATACGCGGTTCTGCGCCAGCAACGCTGTCGTGATGCCCAGCGACGAGGCCATGTAGGCGCGACGGGACATGTTGAGCTTCTTCGCATTGGCCGTGCCCATCTCCATCGTCAGGGCTTCGACCTGCTTCTGTTTCTCCGTCTGCGGACGGGGCAGGAATTCCTCGTTCGACACGACCTGCGTCGGAATCGGCGAGTCGATGCCGAGCGAGCGATCGCGATCACCTTTGCGGATCCACATGATGAGTTCCCCCGACATCCGATTCTTGCAAGGAGCCGCCGCGCGGCAGGCTTTCCAGACGCCGGGGGATCTTGTCACGCTCCTGCATGAAGGTTTCATAAGTGTTGCCAACGGGGCCGACAACCCCGACCGTCTGCAGGCGTTGGCCGCGAATGCATTGGCAGCGCACCGCTGTCTGCATTCGGCGTCGGGTTCTGACAAGTCGCGCGGCTGACGCACAAGGTGACAATCCTCGTCACGTGACGCGCGTAGTCCGTCGTGGCCTAAGTGATTGATCCAGATGAAACGGGCGCGTCTGGCACGCTCGTTGCTCTGTCATCGTCGAACCGACAACAAAGGTACGTGCCGTGGAACCGACCTGTGAAGTGATCGGCTGGCTGCTGGACGAAGGCGCCGGGGGCCAGGTGCTGATCCGCGAAAACAACGGCGACATCTCGTCGCAGGCGGCCAGTCCCGACAGCGCCTTCGGACACTTCGCCGTCCAGACCGGCGCCTTCCGTCGCGGCAATCCCATCATCGATCCGCGCACCATGGAAACGGTCGGCTACGAGATGGAACGGATCAGCGCAGTAGCCGATCGGCTCCTCCTGTAGGTCAGGCTTGTAGGTCAGGCTTCAGCCTGACTCCTCAGAGGCCGGCTGAAGCCGGCCCCACAACCCATCGCTCCCGCATGCGCGGTACCCTGTGCCCGCATGACAGCCACAGCAACCATCGAACCGCACACCGGCCGAACCGGATGGCTGCATCGTCTGCGGCTCTACGCGCAGCGGATCGTCCTGGTGCTGCTGGCGCTACTCATCGGCGCACTCGGCATGCGTGCCTGGATGTCGCGCAGCACGCCGGATCTGCAACCGTGGCATCGACTGGTCCCCGAAGAACTCGATGCCCGGGCGCTCGATGCTGCGGACTGGTCGCAGTACGTCGCAGCGGAGAACCACCTCTTCGCCGACGTCGCCCGCGACATGGAACACGCGGTCGCGCCAGACGAGCGCGCGCACTTCAATCGCTACAATCCCGACAGCCCGGTGTATCCGGAACGGTTCGCGACCCGCTGGAACCGTTCCCATGTCCTCGAACCCGAGGCAGCGGCGGTCGGCGTCGTCGTCCTGCTGCATGGACTGACCGATTCGCCGTACTCGATGCGCCATCTCGCCGAGGACTATCGACGTCGCGGCTTCATCGCACTCGTCCCGCGCCTGCCGGCGCATGGCACCGTGCCCGGCGCGCTCACGCGCATCGAATGGCAGGACTGGACGGCCGCCACCCGCATGGCGATGCGCGAAGCAGCGCGACGATCGCACGGCAGCCTGCCGGTGCATCTCGTCGGCTATTCCAATGGCGGCGCGCTCGCCGTCAAGTACGCGCTCGATGCGCTGGAGAATCCGGCGCTGCCGCAGGTCGAGCGGCTGGTGCTGCTCTCGCCGATGATCGGCGTCAATCGCAGTGCGCGCTATGCGGGCATCGCCGGCTGGCCCGCGATCCTGCCGCCGTTCGCGCGCACTGCCTGGCTCGACATTCTTCCGGAGTTCAATCCCTTCAAGTACAACTCGTTCCCGGTCAACGCCGCGCGACAGTCCTACCTGCTGACGGACGCGGTGCAGCGGCAGCTGCTGCGATTGAAGGCGAGCGGCGATCTCGCACGGCTGCCGCCGGTGCTCACGTTCCAGTCGCTGGTCGATGCCACCGTGATCGCCTCGGCCGTGGCCACGGCCTTCTACGCCCACCTGCCGGCGAACGGCAGCGCGCTGGTGCTGTTCGACATCAATCGCGAAGCGAACCTCGAACCCTTCCTGCGCCAGGGCGCGCTGGTCGCGCCATCGGCCATGCTGGGCGCGGCGCCGCGCAACTATGGCGTGACGATCGTCACCAATGCCGGGCCGAGGACGCTCGAGATCGTCGCCCGCACGACAGCGGCGGGCGCATCGCAGGAAATCATTCGACCGTTGAACCTGCGATATCCGGCGGACGTGTTCTCGCTGTCGCACATCGCCCTGCCGTTTCCGGAAAGCGATGGCCTGTACGGACGCACGCCGGACCCCGCCGAGAACTTCGGCGTCGCGCTCGGGACGCTGGGAATGCGCGGCGAACGCGGCGTGATGGCCGGCGGTCTCGACATCACCACCGTGCGCCTGGGCAGCAATCCGTTCTTCGCCTACGTGATCGAACGCACCGCGGCGGCGGCCTCCGCAGACTAGCGCGATGTCGTCCGACGCATCGGCATCGAATCCGCCCCTCGCCCGCATCGCGCGGTTCCTGGAGCGCGTTCCCTGGCTGATACCGTCGATCAGTTTCGTGTCGGGCGTCGTCGGCTTCGCGATGGTGAAGCGCGGCGCGGACCTCGCACGAATCATTGCGATGATCGCGCTGGCCGGCTGGGTATGGCTGCTCATCGAGCCGCTGGTGCGGCGTTACCTGGAGCGGCGGCGCGCAGGGATCGGCAAGTTCGTCTCCAATTTCCTGACGCAGTCGCTGCAGCAGGAAATGCTGTTCTTCGCATTGCCCTTCATGGTCGGCGCGACGCAGCTGGACGCGGGGCAGATCGCCTTCCTGGTGATTGCCTGCATCGCCGCGCTGCTGACCGCGCTCGATCCGCTCTATGAACGCTGGATCGCTGCACGCGCCGCGAGCCGCCTGCTGTTCCACGCGTATTGCAGCCTGATCGCGGCGGTCGTGGTGCTGCCGATGGTCGTGCATCTGTCGCTGGAGCAGGCGCTGCCCTTTGCGCTGGGCGCCGTGGGCGTCTGGCTGCTGCTCACGGCGCCGATGTCGCTGCATTCGCTGCGTTCGATGCGCCTGAAAGCAGCATGGATCGCCTGCTCCGTGGCGGCGCCACTGCTGGTCTGGTCGCTGCGGGCCCATATTCCGCCGGCAGGACTGGCGGTGACGCAGGCCGTGGTCACGCAGTCCATCGACGAACTGACGCCCGGCGCGCGGGTGCGGGTGCTGTCGCAGGCGGAACTCGGCGCGGGCGTGATCGCGTTCGTCGCCATCCGCGCACCGAGCGGCGTGGCGCAGTCGATCGTCTTCGAGTGGCGTCATCGCGGCTCCAGCGAACTCATCACCTCGCAGATCCATGGCGGCAACGACAGCGGCTGGCGCACGTACTCGCGCAAGCAGTCGTTTCCGGCCGATGCGCGCGGACGCTGGTTCGTCGATGTCCGCACACCGCAGGGGCAACTGCTCCGACGCCTGCAATTCACCGTCACGTGAATCTGGCGGCGGGACCGGCAATCCCCTGTGCCGTTCGCGCCGGCTTTTTGCATAGAATGCCCGTCCGCTGGCTGCCTGCGAGTTGAGCCTTCGTGAACAGGAAATCCATCGTCATCGCCGCGGCGGCGATTGCACTGCTCGCCCTTCTCGCGTGGTGGCTCTTCGGTCGCGAAGAGCAGTCCGATGTCATCACCCTGCACGGCAACGTGGACCTGCGCCAGGTCGATCTGCCCTTCAAGGACAGCGAACGCATCGCCGCGGTACTGGTCGAGGAAGGCACCCCGGTCAAGGCCGGCGACGTGCTGGCGCGGCTCGACACCAGCCGGCTCCAACCGCGCGTACGCCAGGGCGAAGCGCAGGTGACCGCGCAGTCGGAGCTGCTGCGCAAGTTGCGCAATGGCGCGCGGCCGGAGGAAATCGCCCAGGCGCGCGCCGCCGTCGCTGCGGCGGAGGCCGAAGCGGCCAATGCGCGCAGCCAGATCGACCGGCTGCAATCGATCAGCGATGCGTCGAAGGGTCGCGCCATCAGCACCACGGATCTCGAAGCCGCAGCGACGCAGGCACGCATGAGCGAAGCCCATGCGAAGAACGCGCGCGAGGCACTCGCGCTGCTGCTGGCAGGCACGCGCAAGGAAGACATCGAACAGGCCCAGGCGCAGCTCGATGCCGCCGAAGCCGATCTCGCCCTGCTGCGCCAGCAGCTGCAGGATGCGGAACTGGTGTCGCCGACCGACGGCGTCATCCGCAACCGGCTGATGGAGCCCGGCGAACTCGCCACGCCGCAGCGACCGGTGTTCTCGATTGCAATCGCCAGGCCGAAGTGGGTGCGCGCCTATCTCAGCGAACCCGACCTCGGGCGCGTCAATGTCGGCATGGCGGCCAGCGTCACCATCGACGCCGATCCGAAGCAGCCCATCGCCGGCACGGTGGGATTCATCTCCTCGACCGCGGAGTTCACGCCGAAGACCGTGCAGACCGAAGAACTGCGCACCAGCCTCGTCTACGAGGTCCGCATCCTGGTGCAAGACCCGGACGACCGGATGCGACTGGGCATGCCGGCAACGGTACGCATCGACACCACCGCGAAGACGGCAGCGCCCGCCGCGGGCTGAATGCCATGACCGCGCCCCGTCACGGCGTCGCGATCCAGGCACGCGAGGTGTCGAAGCGGTTTGCGCGCGGCAAGACCGACGTCGTCACGGCGCTGGACCAGGTGTCGTTCGAAGCGCAGCACGGATCGCTCACCGCGCTGGTCGGCCCGGACGGCGCCGGCAAGACCACCCTGCTGCGACTGGCCACCGGCCTGCTGCGCGCGGATGCCGGCACGCTGACGGTCCTCGGTCTCGACGTCGCGACGCATCCGCAGGAGATCCAGAACCGCATCAGCTACATGCCGCAGCGCTTCGGCCTGTACGAAGACCTGAGCGTGCAGGAAAACCTCGATCTCTATGCCGACCTGCACGGCGTCACTGCACAGGAACGTGCCGGGCGCTATCCGCGACTGATGGAGATGACGGCGCTCGCGCCGTTTCGCGACCGGCTCGCCGGCAAACTGTCGGGCGGCATGAAGCAGAAGCTCGGCCTCGCCTGCACGCTGGTGCGCTCGCCGGATCTGCTGCTGCTCGATGAACCGACCGTGGGCGTGGATCCGCTGTCGCGGCGCGAACTGTGGTCGATCGTGGCCGGGCTGGTCGAAAACGAAGGACTGTCCGTGCTGGTCTCGACGTCGTACATGGACGAAGCCGAACGCTGCTCGCACGTCATCGTGCTGCACGAAGGCCGGACCGTCGCACTGGGTCCGCCGCAGGATCTCAGCGCGCGGGCGCGCGGTCATTCCTTCATAGCCACGGCATCAATGCAGGAGTCGGCCCGCTCGCTGCAGGCGCGACTGATGGACATGCCCGAGATCATCGACGCCGTGCCCCATAGCGGCCACGTGCGCACGGTGATGCGCGAAGCACACGCGGCGAGCGTGCCGGACGTGCGGTTCGACCCCGTGGAACCGGACCTGGAAGATGGACTGATGATGCTGCTGCGGGCGCAGGCCAGCGTGCCGCCGGCCGCGGCCGCTGCCATCGAACTGGCCTCGGCGAGGCCCACCAGCGATTCCGAAATCGTCATCGAAGTGCACGACGTGGTGCGCAAGTTCGGCGATTTCACGGCCGTGAACCGCACCAGCTTCGATGTGCGGCGCGGCGAAGTGTTCGGACTGCTCGGCCCGAACGGCGCCGGCAAGACCACGACGTTCCGCATGCTCTGCGGCCTGCTGCCGGCGACCAGCGGCACATTGCGCGTGGCCGGCGCGGACCTGCGCCGCGCGCGCGCCGAGGCGCGCCAGAACGTCGGCTACGTGGCGCAGAAATTCTCGCTGTACGGCGATCTCAGCATCCGCGAAAACCTGGAGTTCTTCGCCGGCGCCTATGGCTTGCGCAACTCGCGCCTCAAAGCGCGCATCGACTGGGCGCTCGACAATTTCGATCTGCGCGAACGCGAATCGGCCGCTGCCGGCCTGCTGCCCGGCGGTTTCCAGCGCCGGCTGGCCATGGCAGCGGCGCTGCTGCACGAACCGCAGATCGTCTTTCTCGACGAGCCCACCAGCGGCGCCGATCCGCTGGCGCGCCGCGAATTCTGGCGACGCATCACGGCGCTCGCCGACCACGGCACGACCATCGTCGTCACCACGCACTTCATGGAAGAGGCCGAATACTGCGATCGCATCATGATCCAGGACGCCGGCCGGATGCTCGCCATCGGCACGCCGGAGGCAGTCCGGGCGCACGCGGCGGAAGACGGCGCGCCGGCGCAGACGATGGAAGACGCCTTCATCGCCATCGTCGCGAATGCACGCCGGCAGGCGCAGGACGCCTCATGACCCAGCCCGCCGCCACATCGCGCCTTGCCGATGCCCTTTCGTGGCGCCGGCTGGTCGCGCTGACGCGCAAGGAATCGCGGCAGCTGGTGCGCGACCGGAGCAACCTGATGGTGGGACTGTTCCTGCCGCTGCTGCTGATCCTGATCTTCGGCTACGGACTGTCGTTCGACGTGAAGAACGCGCCGCTTGCCCTCGTGACCGAAGACACATCGCCGACGGCGCAGGACGTGCTCTCGGGTTTCTATCTGTCGCCCTACTTCTCGCCGGTACCGCTGGTATCGATGAGCGACGCCCTGCAGCTGCTGCGCGAGCGGCGGGTGGACGGCATCGTCTACGTGCGCGCGGATTTCTCGCGGCGCCTGGCGCGTGGCGACGCCACCGTCCAGGTACTGGTGAACGGCGTCGATGCAAATCGCGCGCGCGTGATCGAGGCCTATGCGCAGGGCGCGATCGGTTCGTGGGCGGCCAAGCGCGCCTCCTCGGGCGAGCCCACGCTCGCGCCCGCGATCACGCTCGAATCGCGTCAATGGTTCAACGAGGCCAACAACAGCCGGCACTTCCTGGTGCCGGGACTGATCGTGCTCATCATGACCCTGAACGGCGCGCTGCTGACGTCGCTGGTGATCGCACGCGAATGGGAACGCGGCACGCTCGAATCGCTGTTCGTCACGCCGGTGCACGCCACGGAGATCGTCATCTCCAAGCTCGTGCCCTACTTCATGGTCGGGCTGGCGGGACTCATCATGTGCCTGCTGTCGGCGAAGCTGCTGTTCTTCGTGCCCATCCGCGGCTCGCTGCTGCTGATCGTCTTCACGTCCATGCTCTATTTGCTGGTGTCGCTGACGACCGGGCTGCTGATCTCGGCGGCGACGAAGAACCAGTTCCTGGCCAGCCAGATCGCATTGATCGTCGGCTTCCTGCCGGCGCTGATGCTGTCGGGTTTCATTTTCGACCTGCGCAGCGTGCCGGCGGTGGTGCGCGGCATCAGTCACGTGCTGCCGGCGACCTACTACGTCGAGGCGCTGCAGACCCTGTTTCTCGCCGGCAATGTGCCGGGCCTGCTGATCCGCGACTGCGCCGTCCTCGCCTTCGCCGCCGCGGTGCTGCTGGTGCTGACGCGCGTGAACATCCGCAAGGAGCTGGCATGAACGCCGCGCTGCATCGCATCGCCACGCTCATCCGCAAGGAGCTGATCGCGGTTCTCAAGGATCCGCGCAGCCGGCTGGTGCTGTTCCTGCCGATCTTCCTGCAGTCGCTGCTGTTCGGCTACGCGGCCACGTTCGATCTCAACGAAGTGCCCTACGCGCTGCTCGACCGCGACCGCAGCCAGGCCTCGCGCGATTTCGTCGCGCGCCTGGACGGCACGACCGTCTTCAATCGCGTGGCCATCCTGAACAATGCCCGCGACATCGATGCCGCGATCGGCCGCAAGGAGGCGATCCTGGTGGTCCAGATTCCCGACGATTTCGAGCGCCGCATCCAGTCCGGCCAGGGCGCCACCGTGCAGGCCATCACCGACGGCCGCAACTCGAATACCGCCGGCATCTCCACCGCCTATCTCTCGGCGGTCGTCGAACGCTTCAATGCCGACTGGAGTGCCGCGCACGGACACGCGGCAGTACCGCTGCGGGTGGAAACACGCGCCTGGTACAACCCGAACCTGGAAACGCGCTGGAACATGATCCCCAGTCTCATTGCCGCGCTGAGCTTCCTGCAGACGCTCATGCTCACGGCACTGTCGGTGGCGCGCGAGCGCGAACAGGGCACCTTCGATCAGCTGCTGGTCACGCCGCTGCGACCGCGCGAGATCATGATCGGCAAGGCGGTGCCGCCGATCCTGATCGGTCTCACGCAGTCCACCATCATCCTGCTGGTCGCGCGTTTCTGGTTCGGCATTCCGTTCCAGGGTTCGCTGCTCACGCTCTACGTCGGCCTGCTGCTGTTCACGACCGCGTCGGTCGGCGTCGGGCTGGCGCTCTCCGCCTACTCCGCGACCATGCAGCAGGCGATGCTCTACACGTTCGTGCTGCTGATGCCGATGATGCTGCTGTCGGGCCTCACCTCCGCGATCAGCAACATGCCGACGGCCATGCAGTACCTCACGCTGGCGAATCCGCTGCGCTATGCCATCGAGATGGTGCAGCGGATCTATCTCGAAGGTGCGGGATTCGAGTGGGTCTACAACGACATGTGGCCGCTGATCCTCATCGCCGTGCTGACGCTTCCCACGGCCTCGTGGCTGTTCCGCCACCGGCTGGTGTAATGCAGGTGTCCCATGCTGACCCGTAAATTCCTGCTCGCCGCTTCGTCGCTGTGCATCGCCGCCTGCGCGGTCGGCCCCTCCTTCGAGCCGCCGCAGGCGCAGCTACCCGAACAGTGGCAGGGCGCGGCCGACGTACAGTCCGTCGACGCCGAATGGTGGAAGCAGTTCGGCGATCCCACGCTCGATGCACTGATCGGGCGTGCGCGCGCCGGCAATCTGGATCTGAAGATCGCGGGACTGCGGGTCGCGCAAAGTCGCGTGCAGCGCGCCATCGCCACGGGCGAGCGCTGGCCCGGCGTGAGCGCCAACGCGGGCTACCAGCGCCGTCGCGAGAGCGAGTTCGGCGTCACGACCCGCATGATCGACATCCTGGCGCCGGCCGGCGCTGCGCGCGATCAGATCATCGAGGCCCTGGCGGAACCGTACGACGTCTACCAGGCAGGCTTCGACGCCGCATGGGAACTCGACCTGTGGGGTCGCGTGCGACGCGCGGTCGAATCTGCCGATGCCAATGTCGCCGCCGGCCAGGAAGCCTTTCATGACGTGGAGCTGACCCTGGTCGCCGAAGTTGCACGCACCTATCTGGAACTGCGGGGCGTGCGCGACCAGCTGCGCATCGCGCGTGACGATGTCGCCTCCGGCACCGACGAACTGGAACTCACCGGATACCGCGTCAAGGGCGGACTGGTCAGCAACCTCGACCTGAGCACGCAGCAGGCGCAGGTGGCGACGGTGCGCTCGCAGATTCCGCCGCTCGAACATCAGGAGGCGGCATTGCAGAATGCACTCGCCCTGCTCGTCGGCGCCGATCCCGCCTCGCTGAACGCCGAACTGGCTTCGACACCGGCGACGAACGCACTACCGCAGGTCGCGCCGGGCGGCATTCCTTCCGAACTGGCGCGCCGTCGTCCCGATATCCGTCGCGCCGAAGCACAGCTGCACGCCGCCACGGCGGACATCGGCGTGGCCGTGGCGGACCTGTATCCGCGCTTGTCGATCACGGGAAGTTTTTCCCAGCAATCGCTCGACGCCTCCGACTTCGGCGACTGGGGCGCGCGGCAATGGGTCATCGGCCCGAGCCTGACGCTGCCGATCTTCCAGGGCGGTCGTCTGCGTTCCGTGGTCGAGCTGCGCGAACTGCAGCAGCAGGAAGCCGCCGTGAACTACCAGCGCACCGTTCTCGGCGCGTGGCACGAGATCGAGAATGCGCTCGCGGCGTATGCGGCCGAACAGCGTCGCCATCAGGAACTGGCGCAAGTCGTCGCCGCCAGCCGCGACGCCTACGAGATCGCGCACGTGCGATACGAGCATGGACTGGTCAACTACCTGGTCGACCTCGACGCCCATCGCTCGCTGCTGCAGGCGGAACGCGCCTTCAGCGAGAGCCGCACGCAGATCGGCGTGCGGCTGGTGGCGCTGTACAAGGCGCTGGGCGGCGGATGGAGTGAAGGGCAGTGATGTAGGGGTGGGCTTCAGCCTACCCCAGGCCGGCTGAAGCCCAATAATGGGATGGACCCGTCCCCCCCTTTGATCCGGCG
>NZ_DAINNK010000067.1:0-26250 GCF_036735925.1 Povalibacter sp. | reverse complement strand
GCCGCTACATCACGCTGTCGCGCGCAGGACGCGTCGTGCAGGCGGTGCGCGATGCCGAGAGCCGCACGCGCTTCATCGGCTACCGGGTCGAGTCCTACAAGCTATGGATCTTCGCGTTCTCCGCCGTGCTCGCCGGCATCGCCGGTGCGCTGTACGTGCCGCAGGTGGGCATCATCAATCCGAGCGAATTCCAGCCGATCAATTCCATCGAGATCGTCATCTGGGTGGCGGTGGGCGGTCGCGGCACGCTGTACGGCGCGGTGGCCGGCGCCGTGCTGGTCAACTATGCGAAGAGTTACTTCACCGCGGCGGTGCCGGAGTTCTGGCTGTATGCGCTGGGTGCGCTGTTCGTGCTGGTGACCTTGTTCCTGCCGCGCGGCGTGGTAGGCCTTGCGGACAGATTCACACCGCGACGTCGCGAGCCCGAGCCGGAGGCGGTGAAGGCATGAACGCATCCACCGCGATCCGTCATGGCTGGCAGAAAGTCGTCGGTACAGGCGTGCGCAGCGATCGTCCGATCGCGCCCGACACGACACACGGCACCATTCTTTATCTCGAAGACATCACCGTCAGTTTCGACGGCTTCAAGGCGCTGAATGCGCTCACGCTGTACGTCGACGTCGGCGAACTTCGCTGCATCATCGGCCCGAACGGCGCCGGCAAGACGACGATGATGGACGTGATTACGGGCAAGACCCGGCCCGACGCGGGCTCGGCGTGGTTCGGCCAGCAGCTCGATCTGCTGACACTGACGGAACCGGAGATCGCCGAAGCCGGCATCGGTCGCAAGTTTCAGAAGCCGACGGTGTTCGAACAGCACACCGTGCTGGAAAACCTGGAACTCGCCGCCGCCGGCAACAAGTCGATCTGGCACACATTGTTCAAGCCGCTCACCGGCGCCCAGCGCGACCGCATCGACCAGGTGCTGGAGACCGTGCGACTGCAGGATCGTCGCGACTTCCGCGCCGGCATGCTGTCGCACGGCCAGAAGCAGTGGCTGGAGATCGGCATGCTGCTGATGCAGGACTCGCAGATGCTGCTGGTCGACGAACCGGTCGCCGGCATGACGCCGCAGGAAGTCGAGCGCACGGCCGAGCTGCTGCTGTCGCTCGAAGGGCAGCACTCCGTGGTCGTCGTCGAGCACGACATGAATTTCGTCCGCTCGATCGCGCGCAAGGTCACGGTGCTGCACGAAGGTCACGTGCTGGCGGAAGGCAGCATGGATCAGGTGCAGAACGATCCGAAGGTGATCGAGGTGTATCTGGGAGAGTGACATGCTGAACATCAAATCACTCAACCAGTTCTACGGCGGCAGCCACATCCTGTGGGATGTCGACATGGTCGTGCCCACCGGCTCGTGCACCTGTCTCATGGGGCGCAACGGCATGGGCAAGACCACGCTGCTCAAGTGCATCATGGGCTTGCTGCCGACCGTCTCGGGCGAAGTGATGTACGACGGCCAGGACATTCGCAAGGTCGCGGCGGACCGGCGTGCCTCGCTGGGCATCGGCTACGTGCCGCAGGGTCGCGAGATCTTTTCGCAGCTCACCGTCGAGGAGAACCTGCGCATCGGCCTGTCGGCGAGCCGCAGCCGGCTCAAGGACATTCCCGAGTCGATCTTTGCCATGTTCCCGGTGCTGAAGAAAATGCTGCGCCGGCGCGGCGGCGACCTGTCGGGCGGGCAGCAGCAGCAGCTCGCCATCGGGCGGGCGATGGTGCTGGAGCCGAAGCTGCTGATCCTCGACGAGCCCACCGAAGGCATTCAGCCGAACATCGTTCACGAAATCGGCGATATCATCCTGCGCCTCAACAAAGAGGCGAACCTCACGGTGCTGCTGGTGGAACAGAAACTGCCCTTCGCGCGCCGCGTGGCCAGCGAATTCCGGATCATCGACAAGGGCCGCATCGTCGCCGCGGACGGCATCGGCGGACTCACCGACGATCTCGTCAAGCATCACCTGACGGTCTGACCCGTGAACAGCGTTCCGGCGCAGGCCGGTCACGAAACGGGCTGGCGTGCGCAACTGCGACTCCAGTTCGCGGCGCGCGACGGCAGGACGTTTCTCCCCGTGCGACGGCATCAGGGTCCGCTGCTGGTCCAGCGCGTGTTTCATCCCGAAGGCGGCCCCTGTCATGCGTATATCGTCCATCCGCCCGGCGGCATCGTCGGCGGCGATGAACTGCAGCTCGATATCGATGTGGAGCAGGGCGCGCATGCACTGCTCACGACGCCGGCCGCGACCAAGTTCTATCGCAGCGACAGCCGCTTCGCACATCAGCTCCAGGCACTGACGCTGCGCCAGTCCACGCTCGAATGGCTGCCGCAGGAAACCATCTTCTACCGGGGCGCGCATGTCGCGAGCGAAACCCGGATCGATCTCGATCGCCAGTCGCGGTTCATCGGCTGGGAGATTCCGTGTCTGGGTCTGCCGGCGCGCGGCGAGGCATTCGAGCACGGACAACTGCGCCTGAATCTGGAGCTGTGGTGCGAAGGCGTGCCGCTCGTGATCGATCGCATGCGACTCGACGGCGAAGGCGATGCGCGGCTGGCGCGCTGGGGCCTGAACGGGTTCGAAGCCGTCGGCACCTTGCTTGCGTATCCGGCCGATCGCGCCGCTGTCGAACTCGCGCGCAGCGTGAACTCGTCCGAAGTGGAACTCGCGGTGACCCTGGTCGACGGCGTGCTGATCTGTCGCGCCGTGGCTGCGCAGGCGGAGCCGGTCAAGACATTGTTCATTGAACTATGGCGGCGGCTGCGGCCGCATCTGCTGGGGCGGCCCGCGGCGTTGCCGCGGATCTGGGCGACATGAGCGGAGGGGTTCCTTCATCTTCTCCTGCCGTGGGGCCATCTTCCTGTGGGGCCGGCTTCAGCCGGCCTTTTGTCAGGAGTCAGGCTGAAGCCTGACCTACAAAAGAATCCGAACCGGAGCGCATCGTGGACCTGACGCCCAGAGAAAAAGACAAACTCCTGATCTTCACCGCAGCCCTGCTCGCAGAGCGTCGCAAGGCGCGCGGCCTCAAGCTCAACCACCCGGAAGCCGTGGCGCTGATCTCCGCCGCCATCATGGAAGGCGCCCGCGATGGCCGTTCGGTCGCCGAACTCATGAGCTACGGCACGACCATCCTCGCGCGTGACGATGTGATGGAGGGCGTGCCCGAAATGATTCCCGACGTACAGGTCGAAGCCACGTTCCCGGACGGCACGAAGCTCGTGACCGTTCATCAGCCGATTCCGTGACACGGGAAGAGAATGGCCGCAAAAAGGCGCAAAGGACACAAATGAAGAAGGATATGTTTTCTCCTTTTTGTGATCTCTTGCGCCTTTTTGCGGCCATTGTTCTTCGCAGAGGCTCAACATGATTCCAGGCGAAGTGTTCACCGAACCCGGCGAGATCGCGATCAACGTCGATCGGCCCACGATCCGTGTGAAGGTCGCGAACACCGGCGACCGGCCGATCCAGGTCGGTTCGCACTATCACTTCTTCGAGACCAACGCGGCGTTGCGTTTCGATCGCGATGCGGCGCGCGGTTTCCGGCTCAACATCGCCGCGGGTACGGCGGTACGTTTCGAGCCCGGGCAGGAACGCGAAGTCGAGCTGGTCGCCTACGCCGGTGATCGCACGGTGTACGGCTTTGCACAGAAGATCATGGGGAAGCTGTGATGGCGAAGATCGAGCGACGCGCCTATGCCGAGATGTATGGCCCCACGACCGGCGACCGTGTGCGGCTCGCCGATACCGAATTGATCATCGAGGTCGAGCGCGATCTCACGATCTACGGCGAGGAAGTGAAATTCGGCGGCGGCAAGGTGATCCGCGACGGCATGGGACAGAGTCAGCGGGTGTCGGCCGACATCGTCGACACCATCATCACCAATGCGCTGATCGTCGATCACTGGGGCATCGTCAAGGCGGACATCGGATTGAAGAACGGCCGCATCGTCGGCATCGGCAAGGGCGGCAATCCGGATGTGCAACCGGGTGTCGACATCGTCATTGGCGCGGGAACCGAAGTGATCGCAGGCGAAGGCCTGATCGCGACGCCGGGCGCCATCGACGCACACATTCATTTCATCTGCCCGCAGCAGGTGGAAGAGGCCATGATGGCGGGCATCACCACCATGATCGGCGGCGGCACCGGGCCGGCCGCCGGCACCAGCGCGACGACCTGCACGCCCGGCCCCTGGTACATCGAGCGCATGTACCAGGCGCTCGAAGAACTGCCGATCAATTTCGGCCTGCTCGGCAAAGGCAATGCGAGTCTGCATGCGCCGATCGCGGAACAGGTGGAAGCAGGCGTGATGGGTCTCAAGCTGCACGAGGACTGGGGCACGACGCCGGCGGCGATCGACGCGTGCCTGTCGGTCGCCGACCAGTACGACGTGCAGGTGGCCATCCACACCGACACGCTCAACGAATCCGGCTTTCTCGAAGACACGCTCGCCGCCTTCAAGGGCCGCACGATCCACACGTATCACACCGAAGGCGCCGGAGGCGGGCACGCGCCCGACATCATCCGCGCCTGCGGCGAGCCGAACGTGCTGCCGTCGTCGACGAATCCGACGCGGCCCTACACGGTGAACACCGTCGACGAACATCTCGACATGCTCATGGTGTGCCACCACCTCGACCCGGGCATCGCCGAGGACGTGGCCTTTGCGGAATCGCGCATCCGTCGCGAGACCATCGCGGCCGAAGACATCCTGCACGACCTCGGCGCCTTCTCCATGATCTCCTCCGACTCGCAGGCGATGGGCCGTATCGGCGAAGTCATCACCCGCACCTGGCAGACCGCACACAAGATGAAGGTGCAGCGCGGCGCACTGCCGCAAGACTCATCGCGCAACGACAACTTCCGCGTGCGTCGCTACGTCGCCAAGTACGCGATCAATCCGGCGATCACGCATGGCATCGCGCACGAGGTGGGCTCCATCGAAGTCGGCAAGCTCGCCGACATCGTGCTGTGGAAGCCGGCGTTCTTCGGCGCCAAGACCGCGATGATCATCAAGGGCGGCATGATCGTGGCGGCGCCGATGGGCGATCCGAATGCCTCGATTCCCACGCCGCAGCCCGTGCACTACCGGCCGATGTTCGGTGCGCTGGGCGGCGCGCGGGCGGCGACGTCCGTCAGCTTCGTGTCGCAGGCCGGGCTTGATGGCGGACTGGCCGATCGACTTGGTCTGAAGAAGCGGCTGGTGGCTGTCCGCAATACGCGCAATGTGCGCAAGCGCGACCTGATCCTGAATGACTATCAGCCCCGGATCGAAATAGATTCCCAGACCTACCAGGTTCGCGCGGACGGCCAGTTGCTGACCTGCGAGCCGGCAACGACGCTGCCGCTGGCGCAGCGATATTTCCTGTTCTGACGCAAGTGATCGCATGTTGAGCGCATCGAAAAAACTTCTGCCGAAGCAGACCGCAGAGTTGCGGTTGCAGTTGCCGTTCGATCAGCGCAGCAGGAGCCGCCTGCGCACGACGCTCGAGAACGGCGAGGAGATCGGCCTGTTCCTGGAACGCGGCTCGGTGCTGCGCGGCGGCGATCAGCTCGTCTGCGACGACGGTCGTGTCGTCGAGATCATTGCAGCGCCCGAAACCGTCTCGACGGTTCGATCACCGGATCCGCTGCTCCTGCTGCGCGCCGCCTATCACCTCGGCAACCGTCACGTGGCGCTTGAGATCGGTGTGGGCTGGGTGCGATATCAGAACGACTACGTGCTCGATGACATGGTGCGTGGCCTGGGACTGACGGTGGAGGTCGAGCAGGCGCCGTTCGAACCCGAGGCCGGCGCCTACGGCGCGCATTCCCACGATCACGGTGGACAGCACGCCATCATCCGCGGTGTCGCACGCGCGGGCGATTGAACCTCATGGCTGCTGATCTGCGGCTGTTGCGCCTGCTGCATCTGGCCAGTCCGGCTTTGCCGGTCGGCGCATTTCATTTTTCGCAGGGACTCGAATACGCGATCGAAGCCGGCTGGGTGCGCGATGAGGCGAGCGCGCTCGAATGGATCGGCGGGCTGGCGAATGGCTCGCTCGGCAAGCTCGATCTGCCGGTGCTCGCGCGGTTGCTGCAGGCGTACGGATCGCAGCGACGCGACGAAGCGATGCGATGGAACGCGCTGCTCACGGCGGCGCGCGAAACCGCGGAGTTGCGTGCGGAAGATCGTCACATGGGGTCGGCGCTCGTCAAGATTCTGCGCGAGATCGATGCCGCCGTACTCGAATGCATCCCGGAGCAGCCGGGCTATGCGGCCGTATTCGCTGCCGCATGCGCTTGCTGGAGCGTAACGCCCGAAGAATGCCTGCAGGCCTATGCCTGGGCCTGGACGGAGAATCAGGTACTGGCTGCCGTCAAGCTGGTGCCGCTGGGGCAGAGCGCAGGTCAGCGCATCCTGCACGTGCTGATCCCGCGTCTCGCGGCGATCAGCACGCGTGCGCTGGCGTTACGTGACGAGGACATCGGTTACTGCGCCGTGATGCAGTCGGTGGCCAGTGCGCGACATGAGACGCAGTACACGCGACTGTTCCGGTCGTAGCTCTTCCTCTTCTCTTCCTGTGGGGCCGGCTTCAGCCGGCCTGCTGAGGAGTCAGGCTAAAGCCTGACCTACAGCCTGACCTGCAAGGAGAGGCGGCGCCGGCTCCGCGGGCGGTCGATGCTATGATCCGGCGATGAATCAAAACCTGGAAAAACTGCGGCGCCGTCCGTTCTTCCTGCCCCTGATTTTTCCCGTCCTTGTGTTCATCGCGGTGGTGGCGGCGGCCGCTTGGCTGTTCGATGCCCGCGCGACCACGGTGATCGTCGTCGTGCGTCATGCGGAAATGGAGGTCGGAACCGATCCGGATCCCGGGCTCAGCGTCGACGGCCGCGAGCGTGCGGCGCGACTCGCGAAGATGCTGTCGCAGGCGCGTCCCGTGCGCGGCATCGATGCGATCTTCACGTCGGAACTGAAACGCTCGCAGCAGACCGTCACGCCGCTGGCCGAAACGCTGGCCCTGCCGCTGAGCGTCGTGCCCTCGGCGCGCTGGAACGAATTGCCGAAGCGCATCCTGCGCGGGCATCGCGGCGAATATGTCTTGGTCTCCGGCAACACCAGTACCATCCCCGTCCTGGTCGAATCGCTGAGCGGCCAGAAGGTCGAACTGCGCGAGGACGAGTACGACGCCATGTTCATCCTGTTCGTGCCGCAGATCTCCAAGACCAAGGTCATGCGGCTGCGCTACTGAGGAGCGTGGTCGTTCGCGACCTTGGCTTGCCGGTCCGGTCTCCGATACAATCCGCCGCCTCTTCGCATCGGTGGGGCTGTAGCTCAGCTGGGAGAGCGCCTCGTTCGCAATGAGGAGGTCAGGGGTTCGATCCCCCTCAGCTCCACCAACTTCCACCGTCGCCCCCGTAGCCCAGTGGATAGAGCGGTCGCCTCCTAAGCGACAGGTCGCAGGTTCGATTCCTGCCGGGGGCGCCATCCAAGCGATTTGTCCGTTCGGCGTCGTACCCAACTCCCTGAAATCTCTGGACTTGGTACCGATGTACTACGCGCTCGTCAGTCTGCTGATGTTCGTACTGCCGGTTCTGTCCATTGTGGTCGAGGGTTCAAGAGCGACGAATCGCTGGTTCTCGTGCGGGAGCTGGGTTTCGCCAATATCGCGCTCGGAGCGCTCGGCCTGGGCGCCTATGCCGATCCGTCGTGGATCGTTCCCGGCGCTCTGGCCGGAGGCGGCCATCTCGATCACTTCGCAAACAGCTGCTTCAGATGCCGGTCGAAATGCGGTTTCAGCAGGCCATGGTGAAGGCGATAGATCCACGCCCAGATGGCTGCGGCGCGCGGGAACACGATCGTCTCCCGGTTGGACTGCACACCGCGCCAGATGATCTCGGCCGCTCGCGCCGCCGTCATCGCGCTTGGCGGCGAGCGGACGCTCGGGTTGCGTTCGCCGAGAATGCTGGTGCCCCAGATGGAGGACTGCACCGGTCCCGGACAGACGACGCTGACGCGGACACCGAAGTGAGCTGCTTCCAGGCGCAGCGAATGCGACAGCCCGACGATGGCGTACTTGGTGGTGTTGTAGAGCGTCTGCCCCGGCCACGGAATCAGGCCCGATATCGACGAGGTGTTGATGATGTGCCCGTGTCCCTGGCGGATCATCAGCGGATAGGCTGCAGCCACGCCGTGGATGACGCCCATCAGATTCAGGTCCACGATCCGTTGCCACTGCTCGAGCGTCGCTTCGTGCGCATTCTTGGTGCCGCCGACGCCGGCGTTGTTGAAGACGAAATCGAGCCGGCCGAAGCGTTCGAAGGTTCCGTTCAGAGCGGCGTGCACGGCGGTGGCATCGGTCACATCGAGCCGGATCTTCTCGATCAATCGTTGCGGACCTTGATCTTCCACCGCGCGATTCAGCGCGGCATCGTCGATGTCGGCCAATACGACGCGAACGCCTTCCCGGGCGAGCAGCTGGCCCAGTGCCAGGCCGATGCCGGACGCGCCGCCGGTGATGAAACCCACTCTGGGTTCTGTCATAGCTTTCTCTGATCCAGTTTCAGGTCATCCCCGCGAAGGCGGGGACGGCGCGGTTGGCGCTTACGCAGACTTCGGCGCGGCCGCGATCTTGCGCAGTTCGACTTCGCACTGTGCGCCGGCCGACTGCGGCGTGATCGAACCTTCGAGAGAACCCAGTTCGTTCCATCGGCCCGCAAGCTGTTCGGCCGCGTCGGCGTGCAATCCCACGTGAATTCCCTGCGTCATGATCACGTGCGCCTGTTCGAAACTGCCCGCGCCCGCGCACAGGATCATCCGGGTCGGTGCGTCTTCGGCGACGAGCGCGAGCACGCCCGGGCTGACGGACTCAGGCTTCAGATGGGCCAGCGTCTCGGCGGGCATCAGGCCCTCCATCATCCGTGTCGCGGCGGTGGGAGCCAGGCAATTGACGCGGATGTTGTGCTTGTGACCTTCGAGGCTGAGCGTCTGCATCAGCCCGACCAGCGCCATCTTCGCGGCGCCGTAGTTCGACTGGCCGAAATTGCCGAACAGGCCCGATGACGAAGTCGTCATGACGATGCGTCCGTAGTTCTGTGCGCGCATCGTGTCCCACACGGCCTTGGTGCAGCAGACTGCGCCCATCAGATGTACTTCGACGACGGCGCGGAAGTCTTCGATCTGCATCTTGGCGAACGTCTTGTCGCGCAGGATGCCGGCGTTGTTGACGAGGATGTCCACGCGGCCCCAGCGGGCGAGCGTTTCGCTCACCATCTGTTCGACTTGAGTCGGGTCGGAGACCGAAGCGCCATTGGCGATGGCCTCGCCGCCAGCGGCAGTGATCTCGTCGACGACGATCTGTGCGCTCGACAGACTGGCGCCCGTCCCGTTCACGCTTCCGCCCAGGTCATTGACGACGACTTTCGCGCCGCGCGCGGCCAGCAGGAGCGCGTGGGCGCGGCCAAGCCCGCCGCCGGCGCCCGTCACAATCGCCACTCGTCCCGTGAGATCTATCGTCATCTGCCTGTGCCTCCGCAAAGTTTCTGTGCCGCGCCACTCTAGCGGCAGCTCATTCAATGTCCAGCGATTTTATAAACCGAACCATGAAAATAATCAAAATTGCCTTGATTTATACCTAGTGCGTGACATTCTATACCATCAAAAATGCACAGGGCCTCGGAGTCGGGATACCAATGAACCACGAAATTGCACGCAGTCCGGTGACGATCTGGAGCGAAGGTTCGCGCCTGGCGGCGGAGATGTTCAAACCGGTGGGCGCCGCTGGAGCGCGGCCGGGCATTCTGCTGTGCCACGGCTGGGGCGGATTGAAAGGTCATCTCGCCGAGAGCTATGCGAAGCCCTTCGCCAGGGCGGGGTTCGCGTGCCTGGTCTTCGACTACCGCGGCTGGGGCGACTCGGACGGCAAACTGATTCCGCTCGTTGACACGCCAATGCTCACCGAAGCGGGCGAGCGCTCGCTCAAGGCGCGGGTGATCCGCGAAGTCGTCGATCCTGGCGATCAGATCGCCGACATCCTCGCGGCCTTCGCCTGGCTCATTACGGAAGACGGCGTGGATCCGACCCGGATGGGCATCTGGGGATCGAGTTTCGGCGGTGGCAATGTCGTGTCGGCGGCGGGCATGGACTCGCGCATCAAGGCAGTCGTCGCGCAGATCGGCAGTTACGGTCCGCCGAGCGACGAGGGTTTCGTCGCACTGGCCAGGCAGCGCATGGCTGACAAGGCCCGCGGTCGCATCGGTCCGGCGCTGCCGCAGGCAATCGATCAGCAGCCCAACCTGAAAGGCGCGCCCGACGTGGCGCGCATGCTGTTCAACCGGCCGCTGCAGGCCGCGGCGCGCATCCGCGTTCCGACGTTGTTCATCGATGCGGAGAACGAGGAATACGGCGAGCCGGACATCCAGGGCGGCGCCGCCTTCGACATCGTGCGCCAGAACGCGGTTGCGGAGCGGCACACGTTTCCGTGCACGCACTACGAGGTCTACGACCGCTTCTACGAACCGTCGTTGAAGCTGGCCGTCGACTGGTTTGCGAAACATCTGTAATGCAAGGTTCCACGCGGGGAGAGCGCTGATGCGGGATTTGAGCGGAAAAGTGGCTGTCATTACCGGCGGCGCCAGCGGGATTGGTCTGGCCATGGCCGAGCGCTTCGGTCGCGAAGGTATGAAGCTGGTGATCGCGGACATTCAGCCGGATGCGATCGATCGCGCGGTGGCCGGATTGCGCGCCGCAGGATTCGAAGCGGTGGGTGTGCGGACCGACGTTTCCAGATACGCCGAAGTCGAAGCGCTGGCGCAGTTCACGTTGAAGACCTTCGGCAAGGTGCATCTGGTCGTCAACAACGCCGGCGTTTCCATCACCGGGCCGACCTGGCGCATGAGTCTCGACGACTGGCGATGGGTGCTCGACGTCAACTTCTGGGGCGTGGTGCACGGCGTGAAGGCCTTCACGCCGATCCTGATCGAGCAGGGCGAGCCCGCGCACGTGGTGAATACGGCTTCGCTCGCGTCCTACGTGGGTATCGGTCACCACTCGCCGTACTGCGCTTCGAAGGCGGCAGTGCTCTCGATCAGTCAGTCGCTGCGTTCGGAGCTCGTGGCCGAGCTGCATCCCATCGGCGTGTCGGTCGTGTGTCCGGGCATGGTGGCCACCGAAATCCATCGTTCCTGGCGCAATCGTCCGGAGGGGGATCGTCCCTGGAGCGATCGCGAATGGAACGATCCGGAAGTGCGCGCGCATGCCAACTCGGTCCAGGGCGCAGGCGTGAGTGCGGACGTGATCGCGGAAGCGACGCTGCAGGCGATTCTCGAAGATCGCTTCTATGTCTTCTACGGTGATTTCGTCGAGTCGTATCTCGCCAGCCTGCTGACGCCGATTCTCAAGGCCGGCGAGCCGCCGGTGATCACCTGGGGACCGGATCTGCGGCCCGCAACATCGTCATGATGTGCGCTGTGCCGGTCGGCGCGTGCGCCGGCCGGTCGCAGCTTTCGCGGCGACTTTCGCCTCAGAGGCCGGGGCGCGTTCGTCGGGTCTGAACAGGCCCATGAACAAGGGACGGGCATACGCCTCGATGGCCAGATCGGCATCGAGGCCCGGCGCCCAATGACGCAACTCGGCGCTGGCATTGATCAGGCAGATGATGGCCTGGGCGGCGACATTCGCATCGACCGGCCGGATCGAGCCGTCGGCAATCCCGTCGCTCACGACGCTCGCGAGGCGGGCGGAGAGTTGCGCGAAGCGATGAAAGAGCGTCGGCTGAAGTTCCTCGGGCACGGCGCTGATCGCCGTCGTACGCAGCAGGGGCGCTTCTCCCGATACGTCGCGACGCGTCATCGAGCCGGCCAGCGAGGCCAGGGTGTCGAATCCCGACGTGGTCGCCGCTTCGGACGCGGAGAGCGAGGTCCGCATTTTCTCGAATGTGCGATCGAAGCATTGCTGCACCAGGTCATCCTTGGCCTGGTTGTAGTAGTAGAACGTGCCCTTGGTCACGTTCAGCCGCGCGGAGATGCGCGATACGGAAGCGCCGAGATAGCCATGCTCGTTGATCTCCGCAGTTGCAGCCTGCAGGAATGCCTCGCGCGAAACGCCGGACGTCTCGCTGACTTCGCCGTTCGCCGCGGGCGCGGCCACGTCGATGGGCGCCCACGACTGACCGGGTCTCGCCAGACCATGGACCAGTACGTCGAAAAGCCGCTGCGCCATGCGCGCGTAGTCGACGGGTTCGTACTGGCGCAGCCACAGCTCTGCCCACAGCACCTGCGAAATCAGCAGGTGGGTGCGCGCGTTCTGGCCCGGTCGCGTCGGTTCGTTGAGCGGGACCGAACTGAAACTGCGTCGCAACCGGCGGAACATGTTCGTATACGCGGCGTCCACGACGGCATCGCCGATGGCGCGCACGTCGTTGAAGTTCACCACGGCGTCCACCTTGCCCAGGTCCGCGGCCGCGAGATGGTCGGCGAAATCCTGCAGGAAGCATCGCAGGCCGAGTTCCGGAGTCGGCTGCCGGTCCGACCGGTCGAGCAGGGCGTTGTAATAGGCGATGGCCTGGAGCATGCAGGCGGCCGCGAGATCTTCCTTCCTCTTGAAGTAGTAGTTCATCGCGGTAGGCACGAGCTTGAGGCTCGCGGCGATCTCGGCGAACGTCATGCCGCGTACGCCTTTCTGATTGATCACCTTCACCGCGGCACGCACGATCATGGCCTTGCGGCGCTCGAATTTCGCAGCTGGCGTATTCGATTCGGAGGCGGTCGCATTCTTCATTGCGGTTTCGATTGCGGCTGGTTTGCGCGCGGTCCGGATCGCTGCGCAAGGGTTGGAATGTTTCAGCCGGCGCTGGTTGGCGTGCAGTCTAGCCCGTATCGCCAGTACGGGCGAGGGCGCGTCTCGCGGTGATGCGACGACGTCGCGCGTCGATCCCGGGCACGCAGCGCTGCCTGCCGGACGTGCTGCGTGCTTCATTCGTCGTTGCCATCTCAATCAGGGACGACCCGCCCCGCCTGCCGGCCGACAGCGTCCGCATTTTCGTGCCGCGGATGCTGGACAATAAATTCATGGTTGGGTATGTTGATATGCACAAGGATGATCGAAAAATACACGGATAGAATCGCTGAATACATCGTAATTTGACGTATCGGTCGATCAGTAGTTACACCGGTCGCGGTATCTCCATGCTTGAGCCGAGAGCCCCCTATGGTCGAAAACTCTGCGCCGGTCTTCCGCAGCCTTCCGGACCGGCTTCGCAGCGAAGCTGCCAGGAGACCTGACGGGCCGGTCCTCATCGACGCCGGACGCGCGGCATCCTTCAAGGATTTCGATGTCGCGATGGACCGGATTGCGGCGACGCTGCAGTCGGCAGGCGTGGCCGCGGGCGAGGTCATCGCCATCTGCGCATCGAGTTCGATCGCCTATCTGGAAGTGTTCTGCGGCGCGCTGCGTGCGGGTGTCACCGTTGCGCCGCTCGCACCATCGTCGACTGCGGCAAGCCTCGCAGCCATGCTCGCGGACTGCTCGGCCCGGATCCTGTTTCTGGACGCCGGCGTCGCCGACCATCTCGCGCCGGTTCGCGACCGCATCGCTGCGAAGTGGGTGACGCTCGACGACACCAGCACCGGGATGCCGCTGAGAGGATGGGTCGCGCCGCCCGGTGCAGTTCCCCAGCCCGTGGAACTCCAGCCCGGCTCGCCGTTCAACATCATCTATTCCTCCGGGACGACCGGGACACCCAAGGGCATCGTGCAGCCGCACGTCATGCGCACGCCGTACGAGACGCCGGGATTGCCTTTCGGTTTCGGTCCCGAGACGGTGTGGCTCGTTTCGACCGGGCTGTATTCGAATACGCCGCTGTCGGCCGGGTTCACGGCACTGGCCGGCGGCGGAACGCTGGTGCTGATGGCGAAGTTCGACGCCAGGGGATTTCTGGAGATGGCGCAACAGCACCGCGTCACTCACGCCATGCTCGTGCCGGTGCAGTACCAGCGCATTCTCGCGGTGCCCGAGTTCGACCGGTTCGATCTCTCGTCGTTCCAGATGAAGTTCAGCACCAGCGCGCCGCTGTCCGCAGCGATCAAGGCCGAGGTGCTGCGACGCTGGCCCGGCGGTCTGACCGAGTACTACGGCATGACCGAAGGCGGTGGCGGCACGGTGCTCTATGCGCATGAGACGCCGGACAAACTGCATACGGTGGGTCGTCCGTGGCCGCACGTGGAGATGCGTCTGATCGATGAGGAGGGCAGGGAAGTGGCCCCGGGCGAAGCCGGCGAGATCGTCGGATTCTCCACGCTGTCGATGCTCGGCTATCACAACCGGCCCGACGCGACGGCCGCCGCCACGTGGCATGACGCCGCCGGTCGCGCCTTCGTCCGTCACGGAGACATGGGCAGATTCGACGACGACGGCTTCCTGATACTGCTCGACCGCAAGAAGGACATGATCATTTCCGGCGGGTTCAACGTGTTCCCGTCGGATCTGGAGTCGGTGCTGTGCGAGCATCCCGATGTTGCCGAGGCCGCAGTCGTGGGCGCGCCGTCGGAGTCCTGGGGCGAGACGCCCATCGGTTTCGTCACGTCGAAATCGGGCGCGACGATCGATGCGCACGAGTTGCGCGCCTGGGCGAACCAGCGTCTCGGCAAGACGCAGCGCCTGTCCGACGTGCGTGTGCTGCCGGCGCTGCCGCGCAGCCACATCGGCAAGGTGCTGAAACGCGAACTGCGCGACGGCTATCGGGCGCAGTGAGGCGTTGCACGTGTCGAAGCGACATCGCCTGATCACCAAGCTCGCGTATGGCTCCGGGTCGCTGGCTTTCGGCGTCAAGGACAACGGCTTCAACGTTCTGCTGCTGCTGTACTACAACCAGGTGCTGGGTCTGCCCGTCGCGCTCGCCGGAACGGCGCTGGCGCTGGCGCTGGCGGTGGATGCGCTGTTCGATCCGGTGATCGGCTATCTCTCGGACAACACGCGCTCGCGCTGGGGTCGTCGCCATCCTTATATGTATGGAGCGGCGCTGCCCGTGGCCCTGAGCTACCTCCTGCTCTGGCTGCCGCCCGCCGGGCTGGATCACACGGGACTGTTCATCTACCTCTTCGTCGTCACCATCTTCGTGCGCACGCTGATCTCGACCTACGAGATTCCCAGCAGCGCGCTCGGCCCCGAACTGACCGCCGACTACGACGAGCGCACCTCGTACATGGCGTATCGATATCTGTTCGGCTGGGTCGGCGGCGTGACCATGTACGTGCTGGCCTTCTCCGTATTCCTGCAGCCCGATGCGGATCACCCGGTCGGTCAGCTGAATCCCGCGGGCTATCGCACCTATGCGATCGTCGCGTCGCTGGTCATGCTGGTGAGCATCATCGGCTCTTCGCTCGGCACGCATTCCGCGATCCCGCATCTGAAGTCGCCGCCGCCGCGCCAGCGCATTCCGATCCGTCAGTCGTTGCGCGAGATCGTCCAGGCGCTCGGCAATCCGTCCGCCATCGCGCTGCTGACTGCCAACATGGTGGCGGGCGTCGGTACGGGGCTCGCCTTCGCCCTGCAGAGCTACTTCCTGACCTTCTTCTGGGGACTCAGTGCGCAGCAGATCGCCGCACTCGGCGCGAGCAGCTTCATTGCCGCGCTGGCGGCGATGATCGTGGCGCCTTTGCTGTCGCGTCGGTTCGGCAAGAAGACGGCGATCATCGCGATGTTTGCGAGCGCCGCCGTCGTTGCGCCGTCGGCGATCCTGGCGAAGCTGTGGGGAATGTTTCCCGCCAGCGATTCGCCCGCGTACCTTCCCTTGCTCTTCGTTCATGCCACGGTCGCCGTGTGCCTCTCGATCGTGCCGGCGATCATCGGCGGATCGATGCTGGCGGATGTGGTGGAGGACAACCAGGTGCGTACCGGCCGTCGGACCGAAGGCGTACTCTTCGCCGCGAATGCATTCCTGCTGAAATCCATTTCAGGATTGGGGCTGGGTGCGGGCGCGACGGTGCTGGCGCTGATCCAGTTTCCCGACCAGGCCGTGCCGGGCCAGGTGGCGCCCGAAGTGCTGGGCCGGATGGGAACCATATTCGTCTGCTGTATCGTCTTCCTCTACACCGTGGCGATTGCCCTGGTGTCTCGTTACCGGATCACGCGAGTGCTGCATGCTGCAAATCTTCAGGCGCTCGGTGCCAATGCCTCATCTTCATAGTTAAAGGATGCCAACCATGTTCGATGTGTTTTCACTGGCGGGACGTACCGCTCTGGTCACCGGCGGATCGCGCGGCATCGGCAGGATGATCGCCGCAGGCTTTCTCGCGCAGGGCGCGAAGGTCTACATCTGCGCCCGCAAGGCGGCGCAGTGCATCGAGACCGCGAAGGAGTTGTCGGCGAACGGCGGCGTCTGCATTCCGCTGCCCATCGACATTGCCACGGTGGATGGCGCGCGCGAACTCGCCGACAGGATCGCGGCGGAGGCGGGCGGACGCCTGGACATTCTCGTGAACAACGCCGGCGCCGCCTGGGGCGCCGAGTTCACCGAGTTTCCCGAGCACGGCTGGGACAAGGTGATGAACCTGAACCTGAAGTCGCCGTTCTTCCTGACGCAGGCGCTGCATGGAGCGCTGCGGGCGGCTGCGACGCCCGAGCGGCCCGCCAAGGTGATCAACATCGCCTCGATCGACGGCATCGCGCTGAACCCGATGGAGACCTACAGCTACCACGCTTCCAAGGCCGCGCTGATCTATCTGACGCGACGCATGGCGGCGAAGCTCATCGCCGACAACATCGTGGTCAGCGCGATTGCACCAGGCGCGTTCGCATCCGACATGAATCGCGCCGCGCGGGATCAGGGCGAATGGATCGCCCAGCACATTCCGTCGCGTCGCATCGGCACGCCCGAGGACATGGCCGCTGCGGCGGTCTATCTCGCCGCGCGTTCCGGCGACTACGTGGTCGGCTCCACGCTGGTCGTTGACGGAGGTCTCGCTTACGCGAATCTTCCGGAAGTATCAGCTTCCGGCCGAATGCCGCCGAAGTAAGTTTCCCGACTCGCTGCGCGCGACACCTCCCGTGCGCAGCAGTCATGGATCGCGCTTTACGTCGCAGGTAATGGTGCTTCCGGTGCTTCTGCCGGACAAATGACTTCAGCGTCGATCCGAAAACCATCAGGGGGAGAGAGCGTGCGAATGTTGCTTAAGAATCAAAGATCACATCGGCCATATCTCAGGGCATCCATCAATGCGCTGGTTTCCCTGGGGGTTGGCATCGGAACGGCGGCGGCGCAGAGCCCGATGCCGATCGAGGAAATCGTCGTCACCGCGCAGAAGCGGTCCGAGAGCCTGAACGAGGTGCCGATTTCGGTGTCGGCATTCGATGCCGAGCGGCGCACGATCCTGGGACTGCAGACGACTCAGGACATCGCGAACTTCACGCCGGGCATGGCGATGTCGGATACGCCGAACCGTGTCTGGATACGCGGCGTCGGCCGCGCGACGAACGAAGTCGGCAGCGATCCCGGCGTCGCGCAGTACGTCGACGGCTTCTATACGTCGGAATCCGACGTCATCGGCTCTTCCGATTTCAACACCGAGCGCATCGAAGTGCTGCGCGGTCCGCAGGGCACGCTGTACGGACGCAATTCCATCGGCGGCGCCGTCAATGTGGTCAGCATCCGTCCGAGCGAAGCATTCGAAACCAGCGCACGTCTCGGCTACGGCGAGTACGAGCGCGCCAATGTGCAGCTGGCCGTTTCCGGGCCGATCAGCGATGCCTTCCGTTACCGTCTCTCGGGCACGCTCGTGGATCAGGGCGAAGGCTACATCCGCAACCTCAGCGGCGAGGATCAGTGGACGACCGACATCAAGAGCATCGAGGCGCAGTTCGAAGCCGATCTCACCTCCGACATCAAGTGGTGGCTGAAGCTGGCCACGACTTCCTACGACTATCGTCCGCGGCCTTACTCCGCCATCGATGAACGCGACATCACGACGCCGCACGGCGGCCTGGTGCCGAACCCGACCTATCAGTATCCGGACAATCCGTCGCTCAACGATCCCTACGTCGTCGACTACGATTTCTCCGGTCATCAGGAGCTGAGCAACCACGTACTGGTGACGACGCAGCTCGACTGGGATTTCGGCGGATTCTCGCTGCGCTACATCGGCGGCTACTCGCAGTACGACTATTCCTTCGACCGCGACCTCGATCAGACCCCGCGTACCTCCGCGGCGTTTCCGGGCTTCGGCACGACCTGGGACGTGTCGACGGACTACCGCGAAGTCGTGGAGGAGAACAAGACCTGGGACAGCCACGAGATCAACCTGCTCTCCGAGGCTGGCGGATCGTTCGACTGGATCGCGGGTCTCTACTACTACCACGAGACGCTGGATCAGCCTTACTGGCAGACGGCGCCCGGCATCGCTCTGCTCGAGACTCCCGTCGGCGGCACGTACGACAATCCGATGCGGGCCTACTACTACCAGCGCGGCGAACTGGAATCGCATTCCTACGCAGCGTTCGTCCGTCCGACGTGGCACCTCAGTCCGGCCTGGGATCTCTCGGTCGGCGTGCGCTACACGTACGATGAAAAGAGCGGCAGCGAAGAAGGCTATCGCGTTTTCTACAATCCTGCGGTCGATCCGTTCAATGCCTACGACGCGGCGCCGGCCGTGGCGTCGCCGCGGGCGATCGAGGATTCCTGGGACGCCGTCACCGGCGACCTGAATCTTTCCTATCATCCCAGCGACGACACGCTGCTGTATCTGACGGCCAGCAAGGGCTACAAGTCGGGCGGCTTCAAGCTGGGCGGACTGGCAGAGGATCCGCAGGTCGATCCCGAAGAGATTCACGCGTTCGAAATCGGCTGGAAGCAGGCGTTCCTCGACGGCGTATTGCAGTGGAACAATTCGCTGTTCTACTACGACTACTCCGATCTGCAGGTGCTCTTCCAGTACGAACCGACGCCTGGCGTAACGCAGACCCAGTTCGTCAACGCGCCGAAGTCCCATTCGCAGGGATGGGAAACCGAGCTGGAGTATCGTCCGACGAGCGATCTCACGATGCGTCTCGTGTACTCCTACCTGCAGGCCGAGTTCGACGAGTTCTCCGGCGTCGCAGACATCTCATCGCCCAACGCCAGCGCACTGCAGGACCTGAAGGGCAACACGCTGCCGCAGTCGCCGGAGAACAAGGTGGGCGCCGCGATCTCGTATGCGCTCGGCGACGTGACCCTGAGTGCCACGTACAGCTTCGTGGACGAGCAGTACTACGGCATCTTCAACACCGATCGCTACCGCGCGCCTTCCTATGAAGTCGTCGGCGTGCGCGCCGTGTGGGATGCCAACGCGCACACCCGCGCCGTCCTGGGTGTCAGCAACCTGCTGGACGAAGAGGGTTACACGCAAGTGACGCCCAGCACGTTCGCTTCCGGGGCGGTGCGCCGCGTGCAGCCGCTCGCTCCCCGGATCGTCAGCGCGGAGATTCAGTTCAAGTTCTGATCGAACCGTGTAATCGAATGGGGCGGCGTCCTGCGCGCCGCCCCTCGATGATCGAGGGGCACGACATGTCGTTACCGCAGGACATCATTCCGTTCCATCAGAATCTGCAGGACACCATCGCTCGCGCCGGCGAGGCGCAATGGGTCGAGAACACGCCCGGCCAGGCATGGATGCGCATCCTCTGGACCGGCGCCGAAACCGGAACGTGGGCGGCGATCTTCCGCTGGAAGAAGGGTTTCGTCGCGATGCCCCACAAGCATCTGTCCGCCTCGCACACGTTCATCCTGTCAGGGAAGCTCAAGGTGCGTGACGGCATCTTCAACGCGGGCGACTACGTCTACGAACCGAACGGCGTGCTGCACGGTGCCACGGAAGCGCTGGAGGACACGGACTACCTGTTCATCTGCCACGGACCGCTGCTGTTCTTCGACGATTCCGTCTTCACCGGCTATCTCGGATGGGAGGAAATCGAGAAGCTGCGGGCCCGCGCTGCAGCGACGCCGGAAGAGGCGAGCCGCAAGGCCCGCGAGGACAGCGGCCTTCCCGTCGAGACCTGAACGCATGGCCGGTCGGTACGATGATCTGACCGGCAGGGTTGCGGTCGTGACCGGCGGCAGTTCCGGGCTCGGCCGGGGCATCGCGCTCGCCTATGCGCGGGCGGGCATGAAGGTCGTGGTCGGCGATGTCGTGGCAGGCGCCGCTCCGGGCAATTACGACCTGCAGCCCGACATTCCCACCGCCGAACTCGCGATGAGCTACGGGACCGAAGCGCTGTTCGTGCAGTCGGACGTGACGCGCAAGGAGGACGTGGATCGCCTGATCGAAACCGCCGTGCAGCGTTTCGGGCGACTGGACGTGATGGTCAACAATGCCGGCGTCTGGCGCGGCGGTCCCTTTCTCGATCTCTGCACCGACGATCTCGATGCGTGCTTTTCAGTCATCGTGCGCGGCTCGTGGCTCGGTGCGCAGGCCGCCTTGCGCCGCTTTCAGCAGCAGGGCCGGGGTGTGCTGATCAACATCGTCTCGACGGCAGGCCTGCACGGTCACGTCGGACAGACGCCTTACAACATGGCGAAGGCCGCCCAGGCCAATCTCACGCGCTGTCTCGCGCTCGAATTCGCCGGCTCCGGCATTCGCGTGAACGGCATCTGCCCGACCTGGCTGAAGACCGGCATGTCGCGCAACGGTGCAGAGAGCCCGCAGTTCGACGCGCTCGTGCGCGAGACGCTGCCGGCCGGACGTTGGGGCGAGATTGACGACGTCGCACAGGCCGCGCTCTTCCTGGCCTCGGATGCATCCGCGTTCGTCCATGGCGTACTCATGCCGCTCGACGGCGGCGAGAGCGCGGGAACATTCTTCCGTCTCGCCGACTGAACTTCCTTCGTGCTTCTATCCGGCCAGAAGAGGATGGCGAAGGCCCACGCTGTCCAGCTGCTCCGGCGTGACGTCGGCCACGCCGTCTTCCGGCAGGATCGCGTGAATGATCAGCCTCGGCTCCGAGACGAAGGTCGTCGAGCCTACGGTGTGATGGACGTTGATGTAGGCGCGTTCGCCGCGTGCGGTGCGCCGCACGTAGCGGTGATTGTGTCCATCGGCATGCACGCGCGCCCCGCGTGCTGCCCAGTCCGGCGGAATGCCGGGAGTGCACAGGATGTCTTCGAGCAGGTCGGCTGCTTCACGGCTGTTTCGCAGGATCGCTTCCTGCTTGAGGATGAGCAGGTAAAAGCACACCTGATCGGCCCAGTCCGCCAGATACCGGCGCCACCCGTTTTCCGCGACGAGCAGACGAATCGTGTTGATCTGTGCGCCCAGCACGGCCTCGCCGAACAGGCGCTGATGCATGTACAGCCACGCCCGGTTGAACAGCTTGACGTTGGCGCACGGATCGATCGCCACGGCCGGAAACGGATCGAGCGAACGCAAAGTCGCCACGACGCCGCTGCGGAGTTCTTCCTGGCCCGGGCTGTTCAGATCCACCGCCTCGGAATGCGGCAGCCAGCCGGCGGCCAGCAGCAGATTGCCGGCGTCGCGTGCGCGCAATCCGAAATGCGCGATGATCTTTTCGATCAGCGCGCGGCTGGGATGGGATCTGCCCGTCTCCAGAAAGCTCAGATGCCGCGTCGAAACATCGATGCCGTGCGCCAGTTCTTCCTGGTTCTGCCCGAACGCACAGCGCCAGAACCGAAGAAGTTCTCCGAACTGCGCTGCTTCCGGATGGATCGAGGCCTGCACAAAATTCTCCGCAACGGTCCGGTGAATGCCGGGCCGCGACATTCACGGGCGGGCAAGGGGCGGAATTGTCGATGTTCGCCGCGATGAATGCCAGCCGGTTGGGGGGGTCTTACTGTGGGGCCGGCTTCAGCCGACCTCCTTTCGGAAGTCAGGCTGAAGCCTGACCTACAGTGTCCGCTCCCGCTATTGCCAACAAAACTACACGAGTAGTAATGTAAACCACGTCAATAGTGAATACCGCGGGAGAGGCATGCGAACCACGGACGACACCCCGGCCTGGGCGAGACAACTGCACATTGCGTTCGAAAGCGGCGCATCGGGACAGTTCGTCGTGCACGGCAACGTCAGCGACCGCATGCCGCTGGGAAAACGGCTGGTCACCGTCGAGCACTACCTTCGCGACGAATTG
The DNA here is from genome assembly GCF_036735925.1 of Povalibacter sp. Taxonomy (NCBI): domain Bacteria; kingdom Pseudomonadati; phylum Pseudomonadota; class Gammaproteobacteria; order Steroidobacterales; family Steroidobacteraceae; genus Povalibacter; species Povalibacter sp. Next base: position 4,169 of record NZ_DAINNK010000067.1, on the reverse strand, counting down.
CTGCAGGACTTCGGCGTCGTCTTCATGTACGACCTGGGCAACGGACTGGCCGTCGTACGAGGCGGCGAACTGCTGGCCGACTGGGTGCCATCCGCCCTGCGCAACCTGCCGCAGGGGCCGCTCGAAGCCTTTCGCTTCATCAGCAAGTACCTGCGCTACCTCGCCAATCTGGCGGCGCTGCGGACGCACAAGCCGGTCACGGTCGCCGTCATCCTCTGTTCGGCGGGACAGATCCTGCCTTCCGACGGCGAAGGCTTCGAGCACGGCGCCATCACCGCCGTGGTGCGGGAGTGGGGATCGGGCGACCAGTTCTCGCGGCTGCCCTTTGCCAGTCTGCTCATCGTCGACAACCTGACCGATCTGGAGCCGCTGATCGCATTCGCGCCGCATGTCGCCGCCGTCCAGATTCCGCTGCCGTCGGCGGCCGAACTGCTGTCGGTGCTGCGCATCCTGCGCGAGCGATTCACGGCGACCATTCCCGAGTCACTCGACCTGCGCGAACTGGCCGCGTCGATGACGGGCGTTTCCGCGCGAACGCTGGAACAGCTCACGAAAGTGCGCGCCTACAACAGGCAGGTGCTGGAGCCGCGCGAACTCGGTGCGGTGAAGAAGGAACTGGTGGAACACGACGCGCCCGGCCTGGTGGAGTTCATGCAATCGGCACGCACGCTGGCGGACTACCACGGCCAGGAAGCGCTCAAGCGCTGGCTGCGCCAGGACATCGAGCTGTGGCAGCGCAATGATCTGCGCGCCTTGCCCATGGGATACCTGCTTTGCGGGCCGGTCGGTACGGGCAAGACCTTTCTGGTCGAGTGTCTGGCGGGCGAGGTCGGCGTTCCCATCGTCAAGCTGAAGAATTTCCGCGAGAAGTGGATCGGATCCAGCGAAGGAAATCTCGAGCGTGTCTTCCGGCTGGCGCGCGCGCTCGGCCGCTGCATCGTCTTCGTCGACGAAGCCGATCAGGCGCTGGGGCGCCGCGATTCCGGCACGGGCGATGGCGGATTGTCGGGCCGGCTCTATTCGATGATCGCGCAGGAAATGTCCGATTCGCGCAATCGCGGCAAGGTGATGTGGGTGCTCGCATCCTCGCGCCCCGATCTGATCGAAGTCGACCTGAAGCGTCCCGGTCGGCTCGATCTGAAAATTCCGATTCTGCCGACGAGTTCGCGTGCCGAGAGTGCGCATCTCGTGAGCACGGTGGCGCATCGCTATGGCCTGACGATCTCTGCGGAGGACCTGTCGCAGGTCGAGACGTTGCCGAAGCTGCTGACGCCCGGCGCGGCCGAAGCGATCGTCGTCAAGGTCTATCGCCTGGTGCGTACCGAGGGAATTGCAGCAGGGGCGGCTGCCCGCCAGTGCCTCGCCAGCTATCAGAGTCCGGTGCAGCCGGACGTCATGGAGTCGCAGATACGCCTCGCGATTCGCGAAGCGACGGATCTGTCCTTCGTTCCCGAGTTCTTTCACGGCTTCGGCGAAGAGGCGAAGCGCTAGGCCATGGCCACGGCAGATTCGGCCGACCCGTCGCACGCGCGCCTCGCCGAGGAGGCGTCCCTCTGGCTGGAGAAAATCGAGCGGACGCTCAGTGACGACGAGGCTCACGCCCTGCGGCAGTGGCTCACGTCGAAATTGCACCGGGAGATCATCGTCGATCGATGCAAGCGCTGGCATGGTCCGGAGGTGCTGGCCGTGCTCGCGGAACTGGTACCGATCGAGACGCTCGGTGATCGCGTCGAGCGTCAGTACGCGAAACTGGTGCCGGCGATATTCCTGTGGATTTCCGGAATCGGGCTGATCACCGTCATGGTGGCCGTCTCGAAGGTGGTGCCCGGCTCCGACGCTCGAAACAATCCGCTGCGTGCGGACACCGCGATTGCTACGGACGTGGGTGGCCATCGGACGTTCGCACTGCCCGATGGCGGACAGATCGTTCTCAATACGTCGAGCCGTCTGCTCATCGACTATGAACCGCGGTCCCGCGATGTCACGTTGTTGTCGGGCGAGGCGTTGTTCGATGTCCGGTACGACGCGGCCCGTCCGTTTCGCGTGCTGGCGGGCGGACGCCGCTTCGAAGTCGAGCCGGACGGTTCGCGTTTCAACGTGCGCCGGCTCGGGCGGGATGGCGTCGAGTTGACCGTCCTGCAAGGCCAGGTCCGCGTACGCGAGAGCCGGATCGATGGGACACCGGCACCGGCATTGCTGAGGAACCGGGCGTCCTTCGGCGAGTACGTCTTCGGTGCCGGCGAGGGCGGCACGCTCGGCGCTGGCTGGCAGATCGTCTCGACGTTTTCGCCGGGCCAGCTGGAGCGACGAACCGCCTGGCAGGGCGGTCGCCTGATCTTCGAGAACGAGCAGCTCGAGAACGTGATGCAGGAAGTGGAGCGCTACACGACTGCGCGGTTCGTCTTCGCGGACCCGGCATTGCGGACGTTGCGCCTGCGCGCCACGTTCGAGGTGGGGGACGTCGAGGCGGTGCGACGGGTGCTGCGCGATCAGCTGCGGATAGCGTCGCACCGCGACGCGCGAGGCGTCATCGTGCTGAACAGGTTACTTCACGGAAGCCTGCACGACCGGCGTCGGTCGCACGATCAGTTCCACGTTGAACTGCCGCTTGAGCAGGTCGGCAACCGTCTGCCGATGATCGTGCCGCGAGGCGAGTTCGATATCGAAACGCGGATGATCGAGCCACGGCGCATCGCCCGAGATGTCGCGCCCGCGGACGGCGTAGGCGCGGCCGATGAGTTCGCGCAGCGACACGTTGCGCCCGTAGATGTAGTCATCGCTCATCACGATGAACGTGGGGCCCGCCGTCCCGGTCGTTCTGATGGAATGCGCATCGGCGGGAACCGCCAGACCTGAAGCCGTCACCACCGTCATTCCGGACGCGATGGGCAATGCGAGGCAGCCGACGAGCGCCGCGGCGGGCACGGCGCGACGCAGGTTGCCGCGTTGCGGCTTCGCCGGCAGCGACATGATCGCGCGGATGCGCGAACGCAGATCGCCGCCCACGGCGCTTGCCATGCACGCGAGGCGGGATTCGACGGACTGGCGACAGATTTTCAGCAGCGTGCCGGCATACAGCGTGCGCTCGCTGCCTTCCTGAAGGGCGCCTTCGTCGCACGCCTGTTCACGTTCCTGGACGAGCTTCGCGCCGATCCACCACACCAGCGGGTGAAACCAGAACAGCGCTTCCACCAGCGCGTGCAACGCCGCCGTCAGATTGTCGCGCCGGCGGACGTGCCACATTTCGTGCGCCATCACCGCCTCCAGTTCCGCGGGCGTGAGGCGCGCCGGCAGGGTTGCCGGCAGCAGCAGCACGTGTTCGAGGATGCCGACGATCGCCGGTGCATCGAGCCGGTCCGTACATCGCACGGGCAGGGGAAGCGGAGCGGCGACTGCGCACGGCGTGCTCGAACGCAGCAGGGCCCGGCTGTGAAGCCAGGTCAGCAGCCATCGTCCCAGCAACATGACGCTGCCGAGAATCCACAGGGCGACGATGACCTGCTGCAGCTCATCGCCGATGGGCTCGACCGACGCCGTCACCGTGGCAAACGACGTGGCCACGTGCTGCACGATCGGCAGCAGCGACGAATCGTCCGCGACCTGCACGACGAACTGTCTGCCCAGCCAGTTCAGCAAGGCGAAGGGCAGCAGAAACTTCAGGGATGCCGCCAGCCAGATCCAGTAGCGGACCCGTGCCGCGTCGTTGCGCAGGAACAGCGCGATCACGCCCGCGGCCAGCGCGAACCCCGTCGACTGCCACAGATGATCGGCGACGGCGCCCACGATCATTTCTCCTTGCGTGACATCTCGCGCAACAGCTTCTCGGCTTCCTTGATGTCTTCCAGCGTGAGCTTGCCGGTTTCTATCAGGTGAGCCATGACGGGTTGCGACCGTCCGCCGAACAATGCCAGCACGTCGTCGATCCAGCGGCGCTGGGCCGCCTCGCGCGTCACGGTGGCCTCGAAGATGTTTGCGTTGCTGATCTTTTTCGCGCGCCGCACGGCTCCCTTGACTTCGAGGCGATACACCATCGTCTGGACGGTGGTGTAGGCGGGCTTGCCCCGCTTCGGGAAGACATCATGGATTTCGCGGACCGAGGAGGGGCCGTTGGTCCACAACGCCTCCATCACCTTCATTTCGAGCTTGCTGAGTTTCGGCGAGGCCATGGG